>CATLVA010000159.1 GCA_950060715.1 uncultured Oligoflexia bacterium
CTTTACTGGAAAAGCTTAGATCAAGAGGGCAAGGTATGGTTTGAGGCCACCTTTGAATTATGGCATTTCAACATCCTAAGCTTTAACGAAGAATGTGTTTCTATTGATAAAGTTGAGGCCCTTCAAGGAATTCTTAGGCAGGCCAGGGCGCAAAATATTCATTTTTTAAGGGATCAATTAGATAGTTATGTGACTACTAAACTAGAATTTCCATTAGAGTGGGGACTTGGAACTAGCTCTACACTTATATACAATGTGGCACAATGGGCATACGTAAGTCCTTTCGAATTGCTAGAAAAAACTTTTGGTGGTTCAGGTTACGATATAGCTTGTGCCCAATCTTTTGGACCGATAATTTTCCAAAATCTAAAACAAGGTCCACTCTGGGAGACGGCCAATTTTTATCCAGCGTTTAAAGATAATATTTATTTCGTTTATCAAAACAGAAAACAAAATAGTCGTGAAGAGATTAGCCGCTACCGCGCCTTAACCATTGAACAAAAACATGAAGCAGTCGATAAGATCAACAAGATCACTACCGCCTGTTTGGACTGTATTGATCTGAAAGAATTTGAAAATTTGATTTTTGAACATGAAAGCGTGATCTCAAAAGTCATAGATAAGCCAACAGTTCAACAGGATAGGTATTCAGATTATTGGGGAGCGATTAAATCCCTTGGAGCATGGGGCGGAGACTTTATCATGGTGACAAGCTCAAAACCCAAAGAAGAGGTTGAGAGTTATTTTCGTGAGCGAGGCTTAGATCAAATTCTTTCTTATGATGAATTGATTCTGCAAAATTTTCCCAAGTTTAGTACATCGAGTGAACCAAAATTAGAATCAGGTCAGGCCCTTGGAATCCTCTAGTAAGTTTAGTTTAAGTAGTCCTTCGAATATCGCATTTATTAAGTATTGGGGAAAATACGGAAGGCAACTTCCCATGAATGCATCGATTTCTATGACTTTAAATGAATGCAGAACGATCTTTGATGTGGAGTACAGTCTCGATGGTGCCGGAGTTGAACTTTATTTTGATGGTCAAAAAAATGATAAGTTTGAAAACCGCTTCAAAAAAATATTAGAAAGTATTAAAGATATTTATCCTCTATCAGAGAAATTACATCTTAAAATAAACTCCAGAAATACATTTCCTCACTCCGCGGGAATTGCCTCATCAGCTTCGGCCATGTCGGCATTAGCGATGTCACTTTTAAAAATTGAAGAATCACAAGATCTGCAAAGAGCTAGTTTGATGGCCAGGCTGGCATCTGGCTCAGCTTCTAGAAGTGTTTATCCTAATTATTCCGTCTGGGGTATGCACACTCTCATTGAAAACAGTACAAATGAATATGCGATAGAGTTTAGTGATTTTCATCATGACTTTTCTCAGATGTGCGATTCAATTATTATCGTTGATGAAAATGAGAAATCGGTATCTAGTTCTGCTGGGCATAGTTTGATGAATTCCCATCCTTATAGAGAGGGAAGGATTGATCAGGCCAATGAAAATTTTAGAGTCCTAGTAAATGCTATGAAGAGGGGCGAGTTCGCTGATTTTGGAAATATTTTAGAAAATGAAGCATTAAGTTTACACGCTCTTATGATGAGTTCAGATCCTTCTTATTTACTCTTGCGACCAAAGAGTATTCAAGTCATTGAGGAACTTCGGATCAACAGGGGAGAGCTACCGATTTATTTCACAATTGATGCCGGCCCAAATATCCATGTCATTTACCCAAAGTCTGTAGAAGCAAAAGCAAAAGAAATCATTTCAAGTATTATAACCGAGCTAAGCTTGACAGTTATTCACGATGAAATTGGACAGGGACCAAATTTTGTCTAAAATTTCTGGTGATAAATATTTTTCTTCAAAACTTCTTTTGTTTGGCGAGTACGCTATTATTAAAGGTGGGCATGGGCTGGCCATTCCGTATAGTGAATTTAGAGGCCAATTGGTCTTAGGTGAAAAAGAGACTCACAAAAAATTCTTTGAGCTTTACGACTATATAAACAAATCACCACTTCTGGCCAAAAAACTTGATTTGAAACGATTTAAAGCGGACCTTGATAAGGGTCTTTATTTTGATTCAAATATTCCTCAAGGTTATGGAATTGGAAGTTCAGGAGCTTTATGTGCAGCTATTTACCAAGAGTACTGTACTGAAAAAAGAATTACGAAACTAAAAGAACTGCAAGACTATATGGCCTTGATGGAATCTTTCTATCATGGGACGTCATCTGGTTTAGATTGTCTAATTAGCTTAGTAGACCAGGCCGTCTATATAAAAGACCGTAAGGATGTATCAACTATTAATTGTCCGCTTTTGAATGACCTAGGATATTTTTATCTTTTAGATTCGAAAATTGAAAGGAGAACTTCTCCGTTTGTGTATAAGTTTTTAGATCGTTTTGAGAACGACCAAACATATCGCGAAAAATTTGAAAAATTTATCGAAATGTCCAACGACACAATTAACTCTTTTCTTAAAGCGAAACGAGAGAATTTCCTTTTTAGTATTGAAAAGCTCTCTATAATGCAAAGAGAAATCATGCAAGATATGATCCCTGAGAATATACGTGAATTTTGGGATCAAGGTTTAGAGTCAAAGAAGTATTTTACTAAACTATGTGGTGCTGGTGGTGGAGGCTTTTTTCTAGTATATTCTAGTGAGAGACTAGAACTAGCGGAGTTGAAACAAATAAAAGATGGAAAGCTTTAGACCGGCGGGGACGCTGAAGCAATTTTTAAGTGACCTTAAAAGCTCAAAAGATAATAAAAAATCACTGATGGTTTGGCAGACAGTAAAAGACAAAAAACATTTACTGCGCGGAACATATTCTAGTCATTCAAAAAATAAAGAGAAGACGATCGTTAATATTGAATTAGATAAAAATCATTCATTTGATCAAGGCCAGCCGATATATCTTTTTGAAGAAGTAAACGGAATCCTATTTAAAGGCGAATATCAGTTTTACGTGAATCAAAATTTGAAGCTGGTCATAGACGATAAAGTATTCCTGAGAGAAAAAAGGAAGTCCAATCGCTTTGCTTTTCATTATAGTAATGTTTCTGTTGCGGTAAAATATAGTAATGCTGATTTCGAATTTTCACTTAAAGATGTCAGTGATAAGGGATATTCCATTTTAGTGGCCAGTAGAATTGCAAAAAGTTTTATCGCTGATAATGATATTGATCTTATGGGTGTTCATGGAATTAAGCTCCCTCGTGAGATCAAAGGGAAAATTGTACATGTAACAAAATCTCCCCATAAGGCAGAAAGCAATAAATCGATTGTCGGAATTAAATTTAATAAAAAATCGAAGTTATTTTCAATTATAGCGAAAGAGATGGGGCTCGCTTAAGGAGCCTCATCTCTTAGTTTTACAAGACTAAGTTTAACTGCTTCTTTTAAGTGTTTGGCCGGCATAGCTTCTTTAATTTCAACTTTCCAATCCTCAGAGATCATCGCCGCTTTGGCTAGTTTTCTTTCAAGATGATTGAAGTCTTCAACAGTTTGCCTAACGTGTTCTGTGACACCCATTTTAGTTTGAATTCTTTGAACAGGTGCTTGAGCGTGAATGTCTTCTAGAAGTTCTCCAATTACTTGGAAGCGCTCTTCTGTATTATAGGTATAGAAGACAAAGCCACTGCTCTCCATTTGATTAGCTCTTATTTGAGTTCCACTTAAAAGCCAATTTCTGGCATTGGCCTGGCCAATAATCGCGGAGAGCTGGGAGATCCCTCCGGAAGATGGCATAAGACCGATTTTCGCGTGTTCAAAGGAGATTTTGCTGGCACTATTTGCAACTCTTATATCACAAGCAGTCACAAGCTCACTGGCCATATTTAATGTGCCCATACCTAAATCAGCAACAACGATTTGAGGTAGGTGCATTAAACTAAAACATATTTTTTGTAGTCTTTGAGTGTATGCTTCTAATTTTTCTAAAGTAAAATTTCTTAAAACTTCTGGATCAATTCCGCGAGATAGTTTTTCACTTCTAGAAAATAAAACGATGGAATGTATTTCAACTTTTCCAGTACACCAGGCCATTAAAGATTCAAACTCAAATAAGAATTCCCAGCTTAGATAATTGCTTGGAGATTGGTTGAATTCAATCCATAAAGTGCGTGTGTTTTTGTCCAATCGGACGTTAAAAGTTTGGTAATTGAAAATAGAACTCATTTTCCTTCCTTGGTAAATTGTTCTGGCATCCATGCCTAGGTTAATTTTTTCGCGTTTGAAATTGAAAGTCAAACCAAAGAATAAATTTGTAAGAAATGAATAACTTACAAACTAAAACGGTAAATTATTCTCATTTGAAGTTGAGGGAGGAAAAATGCTAGGAGAGCTTACGCTCTCCCGTTTTCTTCTAGGTATCTTTCAGCTCTAATAGCTGCTTCACAACCACTTCCGGCTGCTGAGATGGCCTGGCGGTAGTATGAATCTTGGACGTCACCACAAGCATAAACACCTGGTACATTTGTGTCTGGGTGTTTACCTGCTGTAATAATGAATCCATGGTCATCTAATTTTATTTGGCCCTTTAAAAAGCTCGTGTTAGGAGTGTGACCAATACCCATAAATAGGCCATCTGTTTTTCTCTCAGATACTTCATTTGTTTGATTATCAAGAACCTTGATTGATGTAACACCTGAATCATCAGCGATAATTTCTTGAACTTCAGAGTTCCAGATCACGTCGATTTTAGGATTATCAAATACTCTTTCTTGCATTGGTTTAGATGCTCTAAAAGAATCTCTTCTATGAAGAATATAAACATGGCTTGCAAACTTTGATAAGAACATGGCTTCTTCCATAGCCGTGTCTCCACCACCAACTACGTGAACGATTTTATCTCTAAAGAAAAATCCATCACAAGTAGCACAGGCACTAACACCTTTTCCAATCAATTGCTTTTCATTTGGAAGTCCTAGGTATTTAGCACTCGCTCCAGTTGAAACAATAACGGTTTGAGCTTGAAATTTTTCTCCACTTTCACAAGTAATAGTGAAT
>CATLVA010000160.1 GCA_950060715.1 uncultured Oligoflexia bacterium
CTCTCTTGTGAAACACCTTCTACTTTTTGTCTTATTAGTCGGCTGTGCTATGGCACCCAAAAAAGAACTTTTTACGCTAAGAGTTCTTCACACCAATGATCACCATGGACATTATCTTCCAGATTCTAAAGGGCAGTATGGAATGGCTCCTAGAAAGACTCTAATTGATGAGTTGAAAAGGTCTATCTTGCAAGAGGATGGATACTCTCTATTACTATCTGGTGGAGATATTAATACAGGAACAATGGAAAGTGACATGTTTGATGCTAAGCCTGACTTTCTGGGGATGAAGTATATTGGTTATGACGCTATGGCGGTAGGTAATCATGAATTCGATAATGACTTTAAGGTTATTCAAGAACAGCAAAAATGGGCAGGCTTTCCATTCTTAGCAGCTAATATCTTTTACAAGGGAACAGATAAACTTGCTTTTGAAACAGAATATATTATTCGTGAATTCAAAGGATTTAAAATTGGTATTTTTGGTTTAACGACTAAGGATACTCCTTATAAAGCAAGTAACCAAAAAGCTCGTGAGCAATTCGATTTTAAAGATATAGTAGAGACATCAAAAAAAGTTGTCGCAAAACTTAGACCTCAAGTCGATATGATTATTGCGGTAACTCACGTTGGACATCATGGGAGTCTAACTGCTAATGGGGATATCGATCTAGCTAAAAAAGTTCAGGGGATTGATATTATTGTGGGTGGACACTCTCAAGAAATTATCAACGCTGAAGTTCACAACAACACTGTTATTATCCAAGCAGAAGATTGGGGGAAGTATGTCGGAGCTCTGGATGTAAAAGTTTTTGCTGATAAATCGTTCATGATTAGTGCTGATGGGGGATTCGAGTACAAACTTCATCCAGTAAATCATATGCATAAAGTTTCAGGACAATATGTTTATAAAGGTAAAAAATATGAGTCAGATAAAGTTCTCGATAAATTATTTTTAACTTATAAATTAGATGCAGATAGATTAGGTTCTAAAAAAATTGGAACATCTGATAAAGGTCTAAATGGAGAGCGAAAAATGGTTCGTTTGCAGCAGATGCCTATCGGACAATTTTTTGGTGCCGCAGTTATGTTGAAAGAAAGAGATGTTGATGCTGTTCTTTTAAATGGTGGAAGTATCCGCTCTTCATTAGAACCTGGAGATATCACTTGGAAGGATCTTCATAGACTCCATCCGTATGGGAACACTATTTGTACTGTAGTTCTTTCTGCACAGGAGTTTTATGATTATGTAAATAAGGTCGCTTCAGATAATGTTTTTCAAACGGTGATGCAGGGAAGTTACCCTCAAATCGTAAATATGCAGTTAATCTTCAATGGTAAAGATCTAGTTGAAATTAAAAGTAAAAACTGGAACATCAAGAAAGTAGACGGAAAGATTGTTGGTTCTAAAGATAGCTACAAATTAGGAACGATGAACTTTCTTGCTACTGGAGGGGATAACTATCCAAAAATTACAAATCATAAAACATTTAATGACTCTGGTTTCATGATCAACGCAGCTATGAAAGAATTAGTTGAAAAGAAAAAGAGGATTAAAGCTTCGGAGTTTGAAAAATTATCTAAAAATAGAATTATAAAGAAATAAGAAAAGGGCCTATTTAGGCCCTTTTTTATTTATTAAGTTCTCTAGGATGAGACTTGCTTTTTTTTGCATCTTCGGATCTTGCAGCATTTGCTCGATCTTTTTAATGTAAGCCTCAATCATTCTTTTATCATCATGATTTGAGCTTTCATCTTTTTTGGGCGCTCCCTGAGTATAAATATGCTTATACTTTTTTGCAGCTCCCATTTAGTTATGCAGCTTCTTTTTGGTATCTTGGGTGAGTAGCAACTTTTTTCATGTGCTCTTCGATAACTTCAAAAAGTTCTAATTTAGTAGATCTTGGATCCATTCCTTCAGGCATTGCTGAGTAAACTAATTCTTCATTAACTTCAGTGAAGATATACCAAGTATGTCCTAGTTTTTGAAAAAGTACTTCTTTGTTGATTTCAGATGCGTGTGTCATGATACCCTCCTAGTATATATGGTTGTGACATAATACTTTTCGGGACAAATTCGCAGAGGTTAATTTTTATTTTCCGGGCGGCAAATATTGCCTAATAAGTGTTATCAAAGGAGATAAAATACGTGATTTCAGAGGTAAAACCTTGGTAGTAGGAATCTCCTGCACCAGTTTTTCTCCAGTATAAATCTAGCTCACCACTGTCTGATGTTTCGTAGGTTTTAGGTAAGTTCACTCTCATATTAAAGCCAAAAGATAAGTCTAATTTTTCGAAATAATTTTTTATCTTATAAGCAGCTGCAAACTGTGGAGAGACTCCAAAAGTACTTTGGTAAGTTCTCGTCTCACCATCAAACTCATCTCCGTTGATCGAGACATCCATATTATCTAAAAGATAGAGCTGAGTGCTAATTGAAAGGTTTAAAGTATTCTTTTCATTACGATATATATCATAAGAGGCGATCGGCCCTAAAAATAGGCGAAAATTTGTCTGAGTAGCATTCTGATCCTCCATGACAAAGTCTTGGCTAGACATATGTATGCCTCCAATTCCACCAAAATAAAAACGTTTTGAAGGATCAATTTCTTGGCTTTTCATCCAAGCAAAACTTACTTCAGCAGAAAGATTAAAACTTTGGTCTAGGATACGTTCCTTATAAGGATATGCATCGAAATTAGCTCGGCCTAATGCCATTGAGAAATTTCCTTTGTAGGCTTTATCAAAAATAAATGGATAGCCTTCTTCAAGCGGCTCTTCGATTCTGTAGTCAGTATGGTCAAACTTTGATGTTTTTTGCCCAATCTCTCTCGCGTCTTTGTAGTCGAGTAGAACATGCTCTTTTAGAATCCACGCATCTCGACCAGATTTTGCTAGGGTTTTATAGAATTTACTTTCTTTATCTGGACGATAAGGATTCTCTAAAAGGGGGTCTTTAAATACATCAGCTTTTATATAATCTTTTTCTTTAAAATTTTTATCTTTAAAAGGATCTTCTTCTGTCTCTTGCGGGTGAATATAAACTTGATCACCTTTTCTGTAGTATTGAATGACTTTTGAAGTCTCATTTGGCTCACCAAAAATCGGAGCTTCAAGTACAGAGATTATCCCGTTAACCGCCCAGCAATTGGGAATAATAAATAGAGTTAAAAGGAGCTTTTTTACCATATCCAATTAGACCTATGTCCTACAAAAAAGCCGAAGCTATCATTATGCCTGGCCCTAGGATTTAAGTCGACTCCATTATCTCCTGAAGCAGAGGCATTAAACCATTTTCTTTGGAGTTGATAACCATAGACAAAAATTCCATATTTCGGAGTGACTTTTTCACGCTCCAGAGAAAGCATAAAAGTATTCTCGGAGAGTGCATAATTTGTGATATCGAAACCATCGTCAATATTCATCTGGCTGTAAAGGGAAAGTCTTCCTTCTACCGCTAAGCGATAGTCCGTCCAAAACTTTTTTGTTTTAAAGATCGGACCTACAGAAAAACTTCTGAGTTGATAGAGTCCTCCTGAATCAATTTGACCAATTACGTTTTCATACATCGTTGTAAAACCAATTTGATAGTCGAGTTTCAAGTTTGCTAATAGACCCATTCCCGCACTGAATTGTGGGGCAAAGCTTCTTGCATCGTCTACGATATTTTGAGTGAATTCAGGATTGTTAAAACCTAATCCTAAATCTACTGCAAAAGTATATTTGAAATCATCATCATATAATTTCACTTGTTTCTTTGGTTTTAATCTCGTGAACGTGTGTGGTTTTCTATAAAGATCAGTTATATGGTCGATGTAAGTAACTTCTTTCAAACCTACAGAGTAGGAGATTTTATTTTCATCATTTACCAGATATCTTCGTTGATCAAAATCTGTTTTAGTATGTGCTTTGGCGTAAATACCTTTGGCCAGATAAAAGAATTTTTCGTCTTTCAGACGATAGACCTTCGTCCCTTTAGGTACATAAACAGTTTTAAGAGGACTTCTGGAGATATCAGTTAACTGAATTTTAAGTGCTTCGATTTGAGCCGAGTTATAGCGAATTTTATTCGCGTTGGCCCTCTCTCTTGAGTTTATTATATCTACGATATTTTGCTTTTGCGCCTCTGATATCTCATTGATTACCTCAAAATTAATATCGTTTGGATTTGTTATTTCAATTTTCTTTTCTTCAGGTTGTTTTGCCACACGCTCAATAGGCTCAGGAACTCTTTCTTCTACTTCCTCAGTCTTCTCATCTAATTCAAGGTCTTCAATGTCAAAGTCCTCAGCTAAAGTCTCAGAACTTTGATCTTCAACCTCTGTCATATCAAACTCTGAAGTCAGTTCCTCATTTAAAATAGCAGCATCATCTAAGTCCATTAAGTCTAAGTCATCAACTGCGAAGCTCGCCTTAATTTGAGTAAGTAAAAGGAGAGAGACCAAAACTTTTAGCATTTAGTCTCCATTGCATAAACCACCGATAGATAGTTGTTGATATGTTTAAAAACTCTGGCCGATATTTCTTTTTCCCCAAGCCACATATGATCACAATGCTCGCTTGGATCAATTTTGACTTCAAACGGTTCGAATACTTCAATGATAAAGGTTTTTTCTTTTACGTCTTTGCCCCAGCGGTCATGAAACTGAAAACATAACTCGGTTGCATGAATCTTTTTGATCATCTTGCTCTTGAGTCCAGTTTCTTCCATGGCTTCACGCAAGGCTCCTTCTTGATAAGTTTCGTCCTTATCCACGGAACCTGTAACGTTCTGCCAATACTCACCACGCTTTTTATTAGTCTTTAACAATAAAAAATGTTTTTTTCCGCGGTCGTCTCGATAAAATATAGTTACTTGAGCTTTCCTTTTTCTCATACCTTACTAGTATATTGCCCCAAGTCGCATACGAAAAGCTTAAAACACTTGGCGACATACCGAGCAATTTGGTATGACATTCTTTATGGAAGATATCCTCTTAAAACTTGCTT
>CATLVA010000161.1 GCA_950060715.1 uncultured Oligoflexia bacterium
TTTTAAAGCATCAATATCTAATCCAGAATCTGTTTCATCTAAAATAGCTAAAGTAGGGGAAAACATAGACATCTGAAAAATTTCTGCTCGTTTTTTTTCTCCACCTGAAAAACCTTCGTTTACCGCTCGATCGAGAAAATTTTCATTCATCTCAAGAATAGGGAGTTTTGATTTCACATACTCTCTAAAATCTTTTTCATTCATAATGTCTGCACCTTGGTGCTCGCATAGAGCATTGAAGGCTTCATGCATGAAAGTGATATTTGTAACACCTGGGATTTCGACTGGGTATTGGAAACCTAAAAAAATTCCTTCTCTAGCTCGGTCAGAAGCTTCAAGCTCTGCGATATCAGTCATTTTTCCATTGATATCAAATTCGACAGATCCTTGAGTTACCTCATAGTCAGGATGACCCGAAATAATCTTTGAAAAGGTGGATTTACCTGAACCGTTTGGGCCCATAATAGCATGTACTTCACCTGGCTTTACCTCAAAGTTTATGCCTTTAATAATTTGATTGTCTTCTACATTTGCGTGTACATCTGATACTTTTAACATTTTTTATCCTACTGAGTTTTCTAATTTCATTTCTATTAATTTAACCGCTTCTACTGAGAATTCTAAAGGAAGAGTCTTGAAAACATCCTTGCAAAATCCATTCACTATAAGTGAGATTGCTTTTTCAGCGTCAATTCCTCTCGATTGGAGATAGAAAAGTTGATCTTCACTAATTTTTGAAGTCGAGGCTTCATGTTCAACGGTTGCTGTTGAGTTTTTTACATCGATATATGGGAAAGTATCCGCCTTACTTTCTTGCCCAATCAGCATTGAGTCACATTGAGAGAAGTTACGAGCATTATCAGCACCAGGCATAACCTTTACTTCTCCACGGTAAACGTTTTGAGATTGATCAGCAGAAATACCTTTGGAGATAATTGTCGACTTCGTATTTTTTCCGATATGGATCATTTTAGTTCCAGTGTCGGCAAGCATTTTGTTATTGGTAAGGGCCACTGAGTAGAATGCACCTTGAGAATTATCGCCTTGAAGAATACAGCTTGGGTATTTCCATGTGATGGCCGAGCCTGCTTCAACTTGTGTCCAAGAAATTTTAGAGTTAACTCCACTACATAGACCACGCTTGGTTACGAAATTATAGATTCCACCTTTTCCTTCTTTGTCACCCGCATACCAGTTCTGAACTGTTGAGTATTTAATCTCGGCATCATCTAATGCGATAAGTTCTACAATAGCTGCATGAAGTTGATTTTCATCTCTTTGAGGAGCGGTACAACCTTCTAGGTAATTTACAAAACTTCCCTCATCAGCAATGATAAGTGTTCTTTCAAATTGACCTGTCTCCTTAGCATTAATCCTGAAATAAGTAGATAAATCCATCGGGCAGGTAACGCCTTTAGGGATGTAGACAAAAGATCCGTCAGTAAATACTGCAGAGTTAAGAGCAGCATAAAAATTATCAGTGGTAGGAACAACTGTTCCCATATATTTTTTTACCAAGTCAGGGTATTTTTCTACAGCTTCACTAATCGAGCAAAAGACTACTCCAACTTTTTCAAGGTCTTCTTTCCAAGTCGTCCCGAGAGAAACTGAATCAAAAACCGCGTCAACGGCAACACCTGAAATTCTTTTTTGCTCTTGTAGCGGTATCCCAAGTTTTTCAAAAGTCTCAAGTAGTTCAGGGTCAAGATCATCTAAACTCTTAGGAGCATCTTTAGTCGACTTTGGTTTTGCGTAGTAATAAAGGTCTTGAAAATCAACAACTGGCACATCGAAAGCTGCCCATTTTGGATGAGTCATCTTTTGCCATTTGGCATAGGCATCTAATCTGAAATCAAGAAGCCATTGTGGTTCGTTTTTCTTTTGAGAAATTAATCTGATGATGTCCTCACTCAAACCTTTAGGGAATTCTTCCATTTCGATATTGGACTCAAAACCCCATTTGTAGTCTTCTTTTAGTTTTTCTTCTAATTCTTCACTCATGGATGACCTATGTTTTTTTGTATGAATTGAGCAGGAGAATCCTGCAGCAATTCTTTAATGGTTAAATTTTTAAAAAATGAATTGAGGTAATCATTTAATTTGGTAACTGGACCTGAGATGGTGCAAGTTTCTATTAAATTACATTTCAATTCATTGCAATTATGCTCAAAGCTTTTACCCTCAATCATTTGAGCAAGACTTAAGTAGGGAAGGGCCGAAAGTTCGCAGGCCAGTAGATATCCTCCGCCTACACCTTGGGCAGACTTTAAAACTCCGTGGTTATTCATTATCTGCATAACCTTAGAAGTTGAGTCAAACGGTGTGTGATAAAGGTCGCTAATCTGCCTTGCGCTGGAGTATTCTCCAAACTCAAGTTCGTCGAAATGTTTAAGTACGATCAAGGCGTACTCGATTTTTTTGTTTATTTTAAACATATTTTATGTGATTTCAGCGACTTATTAAATAAGTCTTTTTTATACTTATATCCTATCATTGGTAACATGATGCTATACTATTAGCAACTGTTATCTAAGCTAAAATTAAGCTAGTGGGGCATTTCACGCGGCTCCAATCTAAGGCATAATGGAAGTTATATGAGCGAAACCTACCGTAGTCCAGAAAGTAAAAAAGAACTTTTCTCACTATTTAATCGAGAGGATTGTCAGGGTGCTTTTGTCTGGGTAATGGATGGCGTGAGGAGGAGGACTTATCCGATTGAGGGGATGGAGCTTAACCTTCAAAGTGAAACCCTCTATCTGCGCTTAAGGGATCAATTTGAATTCAATGGTCAGCCGTTCATCTATATTTATCATCCTTTTAGAAAAACAATTTCCAAGGCAAAATACCTGGCCCATCATGATAATCATATTTCTCTTCACGTGCCCGATAGTGTGAAAACTCTCGATACTCGCATCATGCCGAGATTTAAATTTAGACCCAAAGACGAGAAGTATGTTGTGATCAGATTTGAGTCTCCCATTATGACTCATGCGACCCAAGAGCTTAAATGCCAGTTAATTGATATTTCTCAGTCAGGACTTGCGATCTGTGTGACCCATAAAAATAGAGAGTTTCTAAAAAATTCAGCAGTTATTGAACTTACCCATCTGGGTAAAATAAAGCTTCCAAAGCCAATTCTCATTAATAATGTCTATATGAAACCTTTTAGTTTTAAATTAAAAGGAAAACGAGTCACGGCCAATAGGGCCGGTTTTGAATTAGAGGGAAGTCTTAAGAAATTTGTACTAGCTGGCTTTACGGATGGAGGAGGAGCCTAAGGGCCCCTCTTCGAGTATTTTATTTTAGCGTTCTTAAAAGATTTTTCATTTCTTCCCAAGATTCCTCGTCAGCTTCTTTATTATAAGCAAGTGGTAGCCCAAACTTTTTTCCTTTTTCGGTAGCTTCAGGATTGGTGAAAGCATGTTTAGCACCCTCGTAGTTAATAAAAGTAAGGTCTAAATTAGCTTTTTTCGCTTCCTCTTTAAGGTTTTTGATATGCTCAGATTTTACCATTGGGTCATCAGCACCGTTTAATACTAATAATTTTGTTTGGCTATTTTTTGGAAATTTTTGAACTCCACCAAGCCCTCCATGGAATGTTACGGCAGCTTTTAGATCCATATCCATTTGAACCGCTTGAAGGACAACTCCTCCTCCAAAACAATAACCGATCGCCGCCAGCTTATCCTGGTCTACTAGCTTGTTTTCTTTAAGTGTGACAAAGGCCTGCTTAATACGAGCTTTAGCTTCCGGCATATTCTTCATGGTTTGAGTCATGAAAGCGTTGGCTTCTTTAGGGTGATCCACATTTTTTCCTTCGCCATACATATCAATCGCAAATGCCACGTATCCAAGCTCCGCCAGTTGATTTGCACGCTTTCTAACGTACTCATTATGTCCCCACCATTCATGTACAATAATCACTCCTGGTTTTTTCTTTCCGTCATCTTTGTAAGCGATATAGCCCTGTAATTTAGTTGTCTCGGTTGAGTAGTTCACTTCATTTCCAGTGATTCCTGCAGGGTCTTTTGTTTTAGTGCTTGCGCAACTAATGAGAGCGAGTAACAGAAGTGGTATTAGTTTCATCGTTTATTCCTTTGTTTAAAAGATTAAAAATCGTGTTTAATAAATGCTTGTAAAATATCAATAGCAGTTTCTAACTTATCATTTATAACTTCTTTTTGTTCTTTGTTAAGGGTGTCTAAGAATTGATTGATTAGACTTAGTATTGGTTGGATATTAGTTTTGAAGTTTTTCTCAATTGTCACTTCCACTTCGAGATAGGCTTTTTGGATCAATTCTTTTTTATTAGGTTTATTTTGAGCAGCTTTCAATGCGTTAAAGAGAGTGACATTCGTTTGATGTCTATTGGTATTCCAATCTAAAAATATCTGTGCAGCTTCAGCTATGATTTCCTTTTGGCCTTCATGAATTTCTCCAAAAATTTCTTCAAACTTTTCAGGAGATTTCTTTTTGTAGCGTTTTATAGTGAGCTTCTTTTCCCTCTTTTTTATTCTTTTTTCAAAATCTTTAACAAAAAGGTCTAGTTGTTTATCACTCATCATTTGGGTGTATTTTGAAATGATTTGAGTCGATTTTTGATAAGCTTGAACAAAATTTTGTCCAACTGGTTGGTAGATCTCTTCAGTTATCTTTTTAGCTTTTTGTTGTTTGAGTTTTTTTAAATTTTCAACAATCACTTTAACCTGTGGTTTAAGTTCGTTGAATGTTTTGGCCACATCTTTTCCAAGTTCAGTTTCTTGTTTTGTGTACAATTGGAGACGGTCAGCAGTTTGAGAGGTTACATAATCATCTAATGTACCAATGAGAAGACTACCAAAGCTACATGCCATAAGAAAAAGGAAGATTAGAAATTTCATAGCGAAATTATAATGAAAACTACGCGTGGTAGATAGCATAAAAATGGCAAGCAGCCCCTGCCAGCACAAATAAATGCCAAATT
>CATLVA010000162.1 GCA_950060715.1 uncultured Oligoflexia bacterium
TTTTTCCAAGGAATGATAATTGTCTCAATTCCCATTCTCATCGCTGCAAGAGCTTTTTCTCTAATCCCACCTACCGGTAGTACCTTTCCAGTCAAAGTGATTTCACCAGTCATGGCAATATCTTTTGAAACGAGAGTCCCTGTCAGTAGTGACACAATAGTGGTTGCTAAAGTGATCCCTGCACTTGGGCCATCTTTTGGAATAGCTCCTGCTGGAAGGTGAATATGAATCTCTTTTTCATCAAAAATATCTTCATTAATTCCAAGATCATCAGAGTGACTTCTAATGAATCCCATTGCTGCCTGAGCAGACTCTTTCATCACTTCACCCAGCTGACCAGTTAAAGTAATTCCTTTTCCTCGCATCATAGTTGATTCGATAAAAAGAATTTCTCCTCCGGCGGCAGTCCAAGCTAGGCCTGTTGCAACTCCCACTTCGTCATATTCTTTTCCATCTTCTTTAGAATAAAGAGCAGGTCCTAAGAATTTTTCTACTGTGTCGGAGATTATATGAGTCTTTGCATTCTCTCCAGTTGCAATTTTCTTCGCAACTTTTCTACAAAGAGCGCCAATTTGTCTTTCTAGGTTTCTTAATCCGGCTTCTCTGGTAAAACCATCGATAACTGAAATAACACCCTCGTCGTGAAATTGGATATGCTCTTCATTAATACCGTTTTCATCCATTTGTTTTGGAATTAAGTATTGCTTTGATATCTCAAGTTTCTCTTCTTGTGTGTATCCGGATAAGTTTATTACTTCCATTCTGTCTCTTAGTGGACCTGGAATATTTTCCAATACGTTCGCTGTTGCAATAAACATTACATTTGATAAATCATATGGAACGTTTAAATAATGATCTCTAAAAGATTGGTTCTGCTCAGGATCAAGAACTTCAAGTAGTGCACTTGAAGGGTCACCTTTGTAGTCAGAGCCAAGCTTATCAATCTCATCTAGCATAATAACTGGATTTGTTGTTTTTGCTTGCTTCATCGCTTGGATAAATCTACCAGGCATTGAACCAACATAAGTTCTTCTATGCCCTCTAATTTCAGATTCATCTTTAACACCGCCAAGACTAATTCTAACAAACTCACGCCCAGTTGCTTTTGCAATTGATTTCCCTAGGGAAGTTTTACCAACACCTGGAGGTCCAGAAAAACAAAGGATCGGACCTTTAGATTTTCCACCTTTTAGGGTGCGTACAGCTAGGAATTCTAAAATTCTTTCTTTGATTTTAGAAAGATCAAAGTGATCTTCATTTAAAGTATCCATCGCATAGCTTAGGTCTGTTATTTCTTGAGATTTTTCATTCCATGGAAGGTCTATCATCCATTCCATATAACTTCTCATGATGCTCGATTCGCTAGAATCAGGGTGCATTCTTTCTAGGCGTTGTAATTGCTTCAAGCACTCTTTTTCCACATCGGCTGGCATCTTTTTGTTGAGAATTTTATCTTTTAATTCTGCAAACTCATCTTTTTCCTCACCATCACCAAGCTCTGTTTTCATTTGCTTGATTTGCTCTCTTAAAAAGTACTCTTTTTGAGTTTTAGAGATCTCGTGGTTTGTACTCGATTTAATTTTCTCTTGATACTCCATGATCTGAAGCTCAGAAGTTAAAATATCATTTATTTTATTTAATCTTTCTACTGGATTTAAAGTCTCTAAGATTTCTTGTGCTTGATGAACTCTTAAATTCATATTGGAAGAAATCAAATCTGCAAGTCGACTTGGGTTATGGATATCTTCAAGAACAATCAGTATATCAGGTGATAGAATCTTACCTTTATTGATAACGTGCTCTAGGTTGGTGCGAACATTTCTCATTAGTGCTTCAATCACTTCTTGAGATTCTTCTGCCTCAACAGGATCAACTTTTTCTACTTTTACTTTATAGAAAGGTTCACTATCTTCATAGCTCATGATCCTTGCTTTTGTTAAACCTTGAATAAGAATTTTCAGCCTACCATCAGGTAGTTTTCTCATTCTCATAATCATTGCAACTGTACCTAAATCAAAAATCTCACTTGGAGTTGGACTTTCAGCTTGAATGTCCTTTTGACTTGATAGAACGATTAATCGGTCTGTGTTGTTAATTGCTTCTTCTACGGCCTGTATCGATGACTCTCTTCCTACGTATAGGGGATGAATCATGAAGGGATAGACGACTAGATCTCTAATAGGCAGGAGAGGGAGTGTTTCTTTAAATTCAATATTTTCACCCTCGTAATTAGTAACCATAACTTGTTCCTCCAGCAGTTTCTTTGAACGGTACACATATCCATATGCAGAGAACTCATCGGGAATATTTTTCCGAACTTTACATTTAAAACTAAAAAAAGATGTTTTTTTCTCAATATTTGCCTGTGCACTGGTAAGAATTTTGATATGATTCTCGATAGTTAAATGAAAAATATGGGATTAATGCTATGGCCGATAAAATCAATATAGTACTTCTAGCTGCAGGAAAAGGAACTCGACTCAATATGGATGTTCCAAAGCCTCTATGCCCATTTATGGGAAAGACTTTGCTCGATTTTGTTTTGAAAGAAGTAACTGAATTTTGCCACGAAGAAAACTTTGATCCCCAAATTGATTTGATTGTAGGCCATCAGAAAGAACTTATAGAAGCCCATGTATCTAAGAACTACTCTTCAGAAAACATAAGCTTTGTTCATCAAGAACAACAGCTTGGTACTGGCCATGCAGTTAAAGTTTATTTTGAAAAAAAGAAGGAGGCAGTTAACCAGCCCCTTACCTTTATTATGTGTGCTGACACACCACTGCTTAAAAAAGAAATCTTTAAGCTGATGCTCAAAAAAATTCGTGAAGAGGGTGGCCAGGGCGTTGCCGCCACTTTTGAAAAAGATATACCTACCGGCTACGGTCGTATCGTTCACTCAAAATCTGGTTTTGAAATTGTCGAAGAAAAAGATGCATCTGCTGATATAAAAAGAATAAAAGAAGTAAATTCAGGATTGTATTTATTAAAAACAAGTCATTTAGAAGAGAATATCTTTAATTTAAAATCAGAAAATAATGCGAATGAGTTCTATCTGACGGATCTTTTTAAACCACATTTTGAAGTGACGACTCAATGTTTTGAGAACGGAGAGCTATTTGAAGGCGTGAATAATTTGATCGATCTCGAGAGAGTTCAAAAAATAGCCATGCTTGCAAAAGTTAGAAGCTTACAAATGCAAGGTGTTCAATTTCTTAACGCTGAATCTATTTATATTGAAGACGACGTAGAGATTGGTTCCAAAACTATTGTTTTTCCGAATGTCTTTTTGCATGGGAAAACTTCAATCAAGGAAGGAGTTTCAATCGAAGCCAATGTTGTGATTAAAGACAGCATTATTGAATCAAATACGAAAATCTTAGCTGGTTGTTATATTGAAAGTGCCCATGTTGGCGAACAAGTAAGTCTTGGTCCTTATGCCAGGCTACGTACTGGTACTGAAATTGGAGCGGAGTCAAAAATTGGGAATTTCGTTGAAACAAAAAAAGCGAAGCTCGATAAAGGTGTAAAAGTCTCTCATTTAAGCTATGTCGGAGATGCCGAAATTGGGGAGAATACTAACATTGGATGTGGTTTTATCACTTGCAACTATGACGGGAAGAATAAGCATTTAACCAAGATCGGAAGAGATTCATTTATCGGAAGTGACTGCCAAATGATTGCACCAATAAATTTGGGTGACCGAGTCTATGTTGGTTCTGGTTCTACTATTAACAAAGATGTTCCTGATGACGCATTTGCTATAGCCCGTGAACGACAAGTAACCAAGCCCGAGATGGCCAAGAAATTTATAAAAAAGTAAGCTTAACGCTTTGCGATTTATAGCAACATACTCCTTATAATGCTAATATAAGCTTTTTAGGAGAGTAATTCATGTGCGGAATTGTCGGATATATTGGACCTAAGGATGCTGTTGCACCAATTATTGATGGTCTATCAAGATTAGAATATAGGGGTTATGACTCTGCTGGTGTTTGTTTAAATATCGCTGGAGAGCTTACTGAATTTAAAAAAGAGGGTAAGTTAAAAAACTTAGAAAACCTTCTACATACTGCAAAACCTAAAAGCTCTTTTGGAATTGGTCACACAAGATGGGCCACTCATGGTGGGGTAAACGATCAAAATGCCCACCCTCATATCAACGACACTTTTGCTATTGTTCATAACGGGATTATTGAAAATGCGACAGAGCTAAAAGCTGGCCTGAACTATAATTTCAAATCAGAAACAGATTCGGAAGTATTTTTGGCCGTTGTGACTAATGAATTTTCAGTATTAGGCTCGGTTGAAAAAGCTATAAGCTCTGCTTTTAAAAAGGTGGAAGGTAACTCAGCTTTTGTAATCATGCATAGAGAAACCCAGAAAATTTATGCCCTAAAAAACTCAGCACCATTAGTTTGTGGGATAAATGAGTCTACTGGAGAGATGTTTGTTTCCTCCGATCCATACGCTCTTATTGGATACACGTCTAAATTATACTTTCCTGAAGATAAAATTCTCTGTGTTGGTGATAGAGAAAAAAATGATTTTAGTTTTTACGATTTAGAACTAGAGCCAAGTTCAAAATACAAAGCTCAACTTGAAACTCGTTCAAAAGACGTCGTTGATAAAGGTCAATTTGAGCATTTCATGATGAAAGAGATATTTGAGCAGCCAAGACTTGTGGCGGGGACGGCAAAACGATTGAGCGATCCTAAGTTTAAGGAGGTATTTTCTAAAATCTCTTCTTTCAAGCCAGAGGTCATGAATATAATAGGATGTGGAACAGCATTACATGCTGGTTTGGTAATCAAGAATTTTTTAGAAAGTGAAAACTCTCTTCGTGTTGTAACTGACTTTGCTAGTGAGTTCAGATACCGCGAGCCACTCTTATCTAAAAATGATGTAGGACTCTTTATCACTCAGTCAGGAGAAA
>CATLVA010000163.1 GCA_950060715.1 uncultured Oligoflexia bacterium
AAGCGAGCTGTATGACACAGTCAGTAGGACATAATCGCTTGGAAGTTAACCGGACATAGTCGCTTGGAAACAACAATAGTTTTCAGATATGACTAAGTTTTAGACAGCTCATTGTAGAAATTACCCATAATAATTTTCAGGATCGTCGTAGACTTCTTGATCTAAATTTTTAAAGGATATTATCCTCTGCGCTTCCAAGTGAAATACCGCATAGAATGAAAGCTCCTTCCAAATCATTTTATACACAGCTACCTGCTGCTCTTTATTCCAATTGATGAGCTCACAATTGATCTGGTCTTTCGCCAGTGCTTCTATTTCCTCAAACTCTTTAGAAGTTAAATCGTAGCCTATATTTTTTTTGAACCGATTGATTGCATGAACGGGTGTTTTCATGATTTCCTCTCTCTTTAAAAGAGGTATCACTTAGAATTTAGTTTGAGAAGAAGTGCAATTTGACACCAACTTATAATCCCCTATAAGTTTTACAGTTACACTCTCACGACAAGCCTTTCATAGCTATAATAGCGTTATGTTTAATATTATCATGATAACTATTATTGTCGCCAGTGCATATGCACCAGCATTAGTGAATGCGGCTGGAAATTATTCAAATTTACAAGATCAATCGCGAGTATGCTTATTGGATCTTCAAGCCTATTTTCAGCAAAATATGTACGTCAATAACTCAGATATACAGGGAGATACATTTGTTGGCGGCAACAGTTTTTTGAGAAATTTTGAAATAAATGGAAGCCTAGCTGTAAGTGGACACCTTGATGCTCAAAACGGAACTTTTAAAAGAGACATCAAAACTGGAACAAATTCTATAAAAAGAATAACAAAACCCTTTAAACTTAGATCTGGAATTGATCTTTTTACAGAGAATGAAACATATTTCGACCAATTAGCGAGACTTTCTCAACACCTAACAGAAAACGATGAGACATCAAGCGTAGAGATCTACCAAGGCGTTATTAGCTTAGCGGCTTCCAATCCTTTAAACTTTTTCTTTATAGATGCATCAGAGCTTCAAAATGCTCATAAATTAACACTTGATGGAAATGAACAAAGTGTTGTTGTTATTAATATTGATAGCTCTACACAAAAACGTACTGAGTTTTTTCGAATGACTTTAGAAATTGGAAATCTCAGGCCTGAAAATATTATCTATAACTTCTACAATGCTGAAGAGGTCCTTCTCGGGATGGTTGGTCCTGAATCTCCAGTATATGGAACAGGTATTCAAGGCACTATTTTAGCACCTTATGCAGATGTAAAGTTTTTTATGGGAGTAATTGACGGAGGACTATACGCTAAATCTCTTATTGATGCGCTCCCAACAGGACAAATAGACCCCTTAAAAATTACTAATCAAAAAATTCGACAGATCATTTGTCCTAAAGACTAGTTTTTTCTTACCTCAACTCGCAACCAATACTGGTCAAAGATGATTTTGGAAAACGCTAGGTTCATCCGAGATATTTCTCCAATTGTTTTCTCACTTGAGGTCTTAAAGCATTTATCTAACTCTTGACGTAGGCGTTCTCTATCAATATTTTTTAGTTCGCTAAAATCATGGTCTCCATACATATAATAAGAAAGTTCCCTGTCGTAATCAAATTTTAGTTTTATTTTCAAACGGATAGCGCGAATTATGCGTGCGGGATCTTCTTGGAAAGTTTCTTTTGGAGAAACAATACAACGAATTTTTCTCTCTTTTAAATCTTTCAGTCCATTCACAACATCAATGACCTCAGAACTTCCGACTTCTCTTGCAAAGGCATTAATCGAGAAATCTCGTCTCTTTAAGTCTCCCTCCAAAGAATGACAAAAAGTGATGTCCTGAGGACTTCCATCAAGTGCTAAATAACGAATTAAATTAAATTCAGGTTTTTCTAAGAATATTTTTTGAGAATTTTTACTGACGTATTTTTTTAGTTCATCAAACGAGCTGGCGACTGCTACTAGGTCGATGTCATTAGATGGGAGTCCAAGAAGTTCGTCACGGATATGGCCACCAACTTCAAAGACTCTCATCAATATTTCTAATGATCAATTTGTATATGTTTAACTTTAAGTGACCCTTCTACCATTTCCCAATAGCTTCCAGTCTTGTTGGCTTCCATAGTCGCTTCAAAAATATCTTGGCAATTACAGTTATCTTCCGCCGGCATAATCTGAGCAAATACACTTGCAGCTTCCTCAGTTTGAACGACATCAAGAGTAACTTTAACTGAGTAAAGCGAATATGGCCTTAAAGCTTCTGAAATACTCCCTGACTTAAGCATCGATTGGCTAGCATTTTCAAGTACCATAGACTTGATTTTTGCATAGTCTGATTTTAAAAGTTCTTGTGCTGATGCACCTAAGCTTAGCGTTACAAGCATTAAAGCAAATACTGATTTCATATATAGTCTCCCCAGTGTAGTTTATAACTGCTAAGGAATTACAAAATCCGTTTTACTTCAACAATATCAAGTGTATTAATTATAGGGAGATTCGAATAATTTGCCTGCACGAATCTATTTACAAAGCTCTCCAAGAAAAGCCAAGTGAGACGAATTGGTACTCCATATCTTCCTCCAGATCAAAACCAACGGAAGCATCAATAAGTAGATCGTTATTTACGAGATACCCGACACCAGTATCCCAGTAATTTATCCAGTCGTTTTCAGATTTATTTGCATAGTACTCTACAAAATAGCTAAGCTTTTCATCGTAGTTTTTCCCCCATGAGAGAGTTCCACCACTAAGCTCTAAGTTATCATCTTCAGTTTTACTCATAACCAAATTTGAAGTCATCGAACCCAAATTATTTAAATCGTGAACAGCAGATAAAATTGACACAAAATTTATGCTCGAATTTTTATATCCTTCTGAATCGACTAACTGAGCGCGAGCTTGAAACGCTAGCTGAGGAATAATACCCTTTGCTTCAACTATTAGACTTACTCTCCCTCCCACTTGAAGGTTTCCTGTCTTTAATTCTGTGTTATCAAAATTGGCAATATCAAAAACTGTACTCAATTCAAACTTCTCACTGACTCCATATCTCAAGACATTGTTCTGAATGAAATTTTCGACAGTCTGATCTTCGATCTCCGTCTTATTCAGTTCAACTCCAGATTGAATTTGAAATATATTTTTGCCAACAACGCCGGCTCCAATAGATTGGCCTGGTCTTCCGGTTTGAATTGTCTTGGAAGTAGCACTATTGGCTTGGTTGGAAAATGAGAGAACTAAAAGAGCGAATAGAAATAAGTTGAAACCTTTCATATCTAGCTTAATTCCCTTCTCCTTTAAAAGCTTCCAAAACATCTTTCTCCGTCATATTTTTAGTTTCGTTAGAAAAGGAGTAGTTTTCAGGTTTGGCATCAATATAAATCTGAGTCGTAAATTTAAAATCTTCGTGATTATCTATAGTTCCCAAATTAAAATTACAAAAGTTCATGTTTTTATCCTTCAGTCGATAAAATAAATGACTTCCACAAACCTTACAAAAGCCTCGTTCCGCCCACTCGCTTGAGCTATATATTGCCAGGTTTTCGACACCAACAAATTCTATTTCACCATCAGACTCAACAGTCAGGGCCGGACCGCCTCCCCACTTTCTGCACATCGAGCAATGGCAGCCATCAAAATGTTTCGCTTTAAGCTTAAAAGAGAATTTTACGCCCTCACAAAGGCAGCTACCAGTGGCTCTCATAACATCTCCATTTTATTTAGTTTTAACTAGGCTACAGCTCGAAGGGTTCTTAAACTAGCAAAAAGTATAAATATTTCACACAAGATATCGCATCGCACAAAAAAATGCTAATTAGTCGCCAACTCACCAACAACACCCAAAGGGGACTCGTTATGAAATTAATCTATTTTCTACTTTTCTGTCTTACTTCAACTGCAGCTCTAGCTGATCATAACCCATCTATTGAACTGGTACTAAAAAAACTAGGTCGAGCACAACAACAAATTAATGAAGCTCAAGATACTATTGCTGTAGCTCAGGAAACGATTGCTAACGCCCAAGAAGATTTAATGATCATTTTAACTAATTCTCAGGCACAGCCGGTAATGGTAGAACGAACTGTAACTACGGATCAAACAACGTGTTCAAACTGGATCGGGAGACACGCTACTTACAGATATCAGGCAAATGTTAGAAACACTCAACTTCAAATGATTCAAGAAATTGCTCACAAATGTTTAGCGACTCCTGATTGTGATGTGAACGATGCGAACCAAAGAAATGTTCAATTCACTTTCTTATTCGAAGCACCTAATCAGTGTACTATCACTGCAAGATTATAATCTAAAAAGAAGCGGGCCTACTAAAGGCCCGTTTTTAATTTAAAAAACAATTATTTGAGCATCTTGGTGATAATTCGATCCAAAGAATTGGTGAAGGCGATCTTGTCCTTTTGCCCTAGAGGCGCAGGGCCACCCGTGACCATTCCAGAGTCCCTCAATTCCGTCATAAAATCGCGCATGGAAAGTCTTTCATTGATGTTTTCTTCAGTGTAGATCTCGCCTCGCGGATTAATTGCCGTGGTCTCTTTATCCACTAAAAGCTTAGCTAGCGGAATATCAGCCGTAATCACAAGATCATCTTTATTGCTATTTTCAACAATATAAAAATCGGCCACATCCGCTCCCTTGTCTACCTGAACAAGGTCGATTAATGGGCTGTGGGGAATCTGCATAAAGCTATTCGCAACGAGAGTAACGGGAATATTCTTTCTACCCGAGACATTAAAGATAACCTCTTTCACCATTTTAGGACAAGCGTCAGCATCAATCCAAATTTTTCGCAAACTCAATTTCGCCTCTTTCTATTTGTAGGTCTTCGAGATGGTGCCTTCTTTGTAACCTTTTTACGGGCACTTCGCTGGCTTAAACGAAGTTTTCTTTGATCTTTTTTCTCTTGCTCTTTTTGCTC
>CATLVA010000164.1 GCA_950060715.1 uncultured Oligoflexia bacterium
AATCCGTTCAGCTGTTCCAGGTGAAGATACTTGGTTTGTAATCTGGGATGACAAGTACGGTGAGAACAAAGCAGTTTCTTTAGAGTACATCAGATCAATCGTTTATTATGACTATATGTCAAACACAGATGCACTAGCTTCAGAATTTAGAGCAATTGAATCTGACGATATCGCTGCTGGTGACCTATATGGTGATTACTATGGTAACGACTATGAAGTAGTAGATTATGATCCAATTTCTGGAATCTACTATGGTGTTAATTCTGGATTTGAGTATGAAGATTCAGAAGAAACTACAGATGTTTCTTTAATGGCAGCTGAAAGCCAAGAAATGAAATTCTTCAAGAAAGCATCTGCTATCTCTTATGAATTCAGTGTAAGTATCTCAACTGCAATGGGACTTGTTACTCTAGGTGATAAAGTTTCTAGCATGACTGCTAAAGGTGACCTTTCTGCAGAAGATATGGCGGTTATCGGAGCTGATATCGAAAAACTTACAAGTGTAAGTGTTGCTGACCTTATGGTTGCTGCGGTAGACTCTGCTGCTAAAGACGCTGCTGTAGAAAAAGCTGCTGCTAAATTAGGAACAACTGCTGCAAATATTGAGCAAAGAATCCTTCCTGAACTAGTAGGAATCGAACTACAATAAGAAAACGATCTAAATTTTGATCATAAAGGAAAGCCCACTTAATGTGGGCTTTCTTGTTTTTAAATGACTTATTTTTTTAATTTTATTTTTTTAATTTTATTTTTTAGTGATGAGCTTCAACATAATCCGAGTTATTAAAAAACTTAACTTCTGGATTTTTCTCCATGCAAAGCTTTAAATCCCAAGGACTTTTTACTCCATAACAAACACGGTCTTTACCATCGAGTAGAATATTAGATCCATATTCAGAGCGGAACTTGTCTTCTTGTTTTTTATCGACGAATTTCAACCAACGGACACCCGAAAAAGGAGTGCCTTCGTAGTCAGCGTTCACATTGTATTCATCTTCGAGGCGAAATTTTACAACTTCAAATTGAAGAGCACCAACTGCACCTAGCATTTTCTCTCCTGTTGCTGGTCTAAGAAACAACTGAGTTGCGCCTTCTTCACTTAATTGTCTTAGCCCTTTATCTAGGTGCTTGGCCTTAAGTGGGTCTTTGAGCGCGACCTTTTTAAATAGTTCAGGGGCAAATGATGGAATCCCTGTGTATTGAATTTTATCACCCTCAGTAAAGGTATCACCAATCTGTAGTTTCCCTGTATCATGAAGGCCGATGATATCTCCTGGATAGGCTTCCTCTGCTAATTCTCTATCTCTTGCTTGGAAAATTAGAGGAGAAGTGATTTTAATTTCTTTTTCTGATCTAACATGAAAAAGCTTTTGGTTTCTCGTGAATTTTCCAGAACAGACACGCATAAATGCAATCCTGTCTCTATGTTTTTTATCCATATTGGCCTGTATTTTAAAAACAAAGCCTGAGAACTTTTTCTCTTCAGTCGGTGAAATGACCATCTCCTCTGAATCAGCATCAAACGGAGGAAGCTTGGCCTTGCGAGGTCTCGGTCCTGGAGCATTATTAGTGATCATGTCTAGGACTTCTTTTACTCCAAAATTATAGAGAGCTGATCCAAAGAATACAGGTGTCATGATACCAGCTAGATATTCTTCCATGTTAAAATCAGGGATGAGCTCTTTAATCATCTCAAGATCTTCTTCGAGTTTGTCCCTTAAGGGCTGACCTATATATTTTATTAATTCAGGATTATCTAAATCTTTTGCATCAATATCTCGAACCGACAGTGGATCTTTCTTATCATCGAAAACTCTTACTTTATCAGTTTTAAGATCATAAACACCTTTAAAATCAACACCCATGCCAATTGGCCAAGTCATCGGAATACATTGAATGCTTAGTTCTTTTTCGACGTTATCAAGTAGCTCGAACGCATCCATAGATTCGCGGTCGTATTTATTCATAAAAGTAACAATCGGGGTGTCTCTTAACCTGCAAACTTCCATAAGTTTTTGAGTTTGTTCCTCAACCCCCTTAGCTGAGTCAATCATCATTAGTACCGATTCGACAGCAGTCAGAGTTCGGTAGGTATCTTCAGAAAAATCTTTGTGACCCGGGGTGTCGAGTAGGTGAACATAGCGGTTATTGTATTCATAACTCATAACAGAAGAAGTAATAGAGATACCTCTTTCTTGTTCCATTTCCATCCAGTCAGACTTGGCGAAATCTCCCGATTTGGATTTTACCATCCCGGCCTGACGTACAAGTCCCCCAAACCATAGGAGTTTTTCAGTAACAGTAGTCTTACCAGCATCTGGGTGAGAGATAATGGCGAAAGTGCATCTTTTTAAGTCTTTGGTTAAATCATTGCTCATGAGCGTTATTCCTCTAAATTTTTTGAGATTCTAATACCCAGAAGCTTGAAAGTAAATTTACAATTGAACATATCCATCAGGGCGAACAAGTACGGCCCGGTTTTGATACTTCTCTGGGATATTTTCATAGAGTTTTATTACTTTGGTATTCAAGGGAAGCTCACTCGGAATTCTAGCATTATTAAATATAAATAGAGTATGAGTTGAATAATCTAAAAGTTCATAGCTTCTTTTATTTAAGTCAGTAATAGTGAAGTCCCAAAAGCGTTCACAACCAGGGTAACTGATTCCCATGCCAGTTATATTTCCAGCGCGTTTTTCCAGAATTTGTAGGTAATCAGCTGCATGCTGCTTATCTTTTGCAAACTTAGTTTTTCTCACAAGTTCTCCAGAAGTATCAATAACTGACATCGCAACAGGTTTCCTTTCACTTTCATAGGTATCGAGAATATCAATACCTTCTTTAATTTTAGTTGCTAGTTTCCAGATTAAATTGAATGCATCAGCTATACCGGTGTTTAGGCCTTGTCCTCCGTTCACTGAATGAATATGACAAGAGTCACCAGCTAAAAATACCCTGCTCTGAGCGCGGAAATTTTGTGCTACTGATTCCTTTACTTCAAAATCAGATGACCATTCTATGTTGTTAAGTTCGACACTGTAAGGTGCTGTCGCTTTGTTAATTAATTCAAGAGCTGTCTCTGTATTTAACGTTTTTTCATCCATGCGAATATAAAATCTATCGAGCTTACCCTCTCTTGGTATCCAAGCAATGTCTGCAGTTTCTCTTTGAAAAACGATGATCTCACTTTTTCTTGGAAGGTTGGTACTTAGTTCTGCATCAATGACCATCCAGTTTATTTGTGGTCGCTCAATCTTAAATCCAATGTCAAAAAATTTACGGACAAAAGACCTCGGTCCGTCACAGCCTATAATATATTTGGAACTGATTTCTTCTCCTGAACTAATTTTTGTAAGGCATTGGTGTTCATTGACCTCTATATTGAGCACCTCGGTATTTCGTTGCACTTTATGTTCAATTTTTTCATTTAGGATCTTTTCAACATGCGCTTGCCCAAGCATTAGGAAGTGTTTATGAAAGCATCCTTCTAGCTCGTCCCACCACTTAGATGTTCGTGTTTGAAATTCACCGTTTTTAAAAACGGAACTTGTATTGCAAGGGAGACCTAGGGGGTAGACATCATCAAATAGTTTAGCTATCTCCATCAATTGCAATGTCCTCGCGTTAAGAGCATCGGCACGTCCAACACTGAGTGGAGCTGTGTTCCGATCAATAATCCGATAGCTTAATCCTGATTGCTGAGCGAGGTAAGCACTCATTAGGCCAACAGGACCTGCGCCAATTATCATGAGATCAATATGCTTCATGTGACTCCTTCATCGCCTGGTTTTTAACTGGAACTTTGCTGTGAACTTGTATCCTTTGAATATGGCGTTTTTCAGTACTCTGATATCCTTCTCTTGCGTGAAGTAGGGTGAAATTATCCGCGATAACCACATCACCAGATTTCCAAGTGTGCCGATAGCAATAGTCGGGGTGATAAAGCTTAGCGAGTATCTCTGCGTGAAATCCTTCGTAGGAATTTTGAAATATAGCTTCAGCTGGATTTTTGAAGTTCTTGTCAGTAATATTCTCCTGATAACGAAGAACTTCGTAGTCGTATAGAGGATGTTTTTCAATTAGGTTTTGTTGAATTTGTCCTTCATAATTTATGGCCTTTCGGTAGTATTGTGCTGATATATGCTTCCAGCTTTCTTTTGTTTTTGTTGGAAGTTCTTCCAGAATTTTTTTAGTGTTAGTAAGTATAGTTCGGCCTTGGTGTTGTTCACTTTCGATACAGTGAAAAATTTGAAGATGGGGTATATTTTCCCGGTACATACCATCCCAATGCATAGGCATTCTAGTATTATCAAAAATATGATCTTTAGCTGTAGGATCATATTTAAGTTCTAAAATTTCTCCAAATGGCCAAAGAACTACCTCGCCCCATAGCTTTGAAAACTTAATCAAAGATGTTTTTGGGAGGGCATTTCCTTTTATGACGATCAGTTTATGTTGCTTAACTAGGTTCTTCAGCTCTTTCAAAATTTGATCGTCTATTGTTTGAAGGTCAAGCTCGATTTGGGATCCAAAAGGCATTAAGTTTTTCATAAATTTTTCTCCTGAAAATGGCTTGGTTTACCATTTGGACTAAAAATAAGTTCAGCTCCTATTTCAATGGCGTACGCCTTTTTTACTAATTTAAAACCATCTTTTGTTTCTAGCGCTACTCCATGCCAAGGTGTGAGCCAACTTTCTTTATCTACTAGTCTTATGCCAAATTTATTACTACCTGCCGGGTGTGGATGTATTGAAAATCGTAAAGCACTCGGAAACTCTTGTTCTAAAAGCTTACTCCAAGCATTACTTCTGACGATTGTTAACTTGGCCTTGTGCTTTGACTTCTTTTGTAATTGAGCCTTACTCATTTTATTATCTGGAGTGAGGGAATCCTCAAAAATGAATCTTGTCATCGCACAGTAAAGCTCTTTGG
>CATLVA010000165.1 GCA_950060715.1 uncultured Oligoflexia bacterium
TGACGAATTGAGTAGCTCAAATATAGTAAGTCTCTATGCTGGGATGTTAGTTTACTTCTAAGATAGCAGCATAACCTCGAATAAAAAGGTCTATCCACAAGATAGGCCTTTTTTTTGCCTAATTACCTCCCTAAAAAAGTAGTTCTTTAAGGCATGTTCCGCTAAAATAAATAGGAATTATAAGAAGGGAGTCTTATCATGAAGCCAGTTTATCTCGTTGCGGGAAAACGCACGCCACAGGCCAAAGCAGGGACAACGCTAAAAGATGTAGCCGCGCCATACCTAGGTCATTATTTGATAAAAAACATTATCGATGCCACAGATATTCCTAATGATGCTGTTGATGAAGTGATTATAGGAAACACAGGAACTCCGGCAAAATATCCAAATATTGGACGTGTCATTGCACTAGAAGCTGGGCTAAATAAGAAAACTTCGGGTTACTCAGTTCACCGTAACTGTGCTTCAGGGATGGAGGCTCTATCGCAAGCTTATGTCAAAATTGCTTCAGGTAGATCTGATATTATTTTCGCTGGAGGGGTAGAGAGCATGTCAAATATGCCGCTTCTATATTCCGAAGATATGACTGAGTTTTTTATGGAACTGATGAAGGCCAAGTCACCTCAGGCAAAACTAAAAGTTCTCTCCTCCTTCAAGCTTCCATACTTAAGTCCTGTTATAGCGATCGAGCAAGGACTAACAGATCCTTTTTGTGGGCTTAATATGGGACAGACCGCAGAGAAGCTAGCTAGAGAATTTGGGCTGACTCGTGAGGTTCAAGATGCTTTTGCTAATGAATCCCACCGTCGTGCCAATATGGCGCAAGCCGAAGGTAAATTCAACGATGAGATTGTCCCAATAATTGCAGGTAAAAATCTAAGTCAATTAATGTCCGAAGATAACGGGCCTCGGAAAGATTCATCTATGGAAAAACTTGCTAAGCTTAAGCCATTTTTTGAAAAACAAACAGGGACGGTTACGGTAGGTAATGCTTGTCCAATCACAGATGGTGGATCTGTTTGGCTTATGTGTTCAGAAGAAGCTGTCAAAAAATATAATCTAGAGCCGATGGCCAAAATGACTGATTTTCATTTTCATGGATTAGAGCCAGAGCGTATGGGACTGGGTCCTGTTTTAGCGTCTCATGGAGTATTAAACCGTGTTGGTATGAAGCTTAGCGATTTTGATTTGGTTGAGATAAATGAAGCATTTGCAGCTCAAGTACTTTCTTGCCTTGAAGTAATGAAAGAGCCGAAGCTTGCTGCTAAATGGGGAATTGAAGCTCTAGGAGAACTTGATCCAGCTAAACTTAATGTTAACGGGGGGGCAATTGCACTTGGCCACCCAGTGGGATCAACCGGTTCAAGGCTAGTTGTCACTCTTGCCCATGAACTTGCCAAGCAAAAAAAGAAGTGGGGTCTTGCTTCTCTTTGTATTGGTGGTGGCCAAGGTGGAGCCGTTGTAATTGAGAACTTAAAGCTTTGAGGAAGAAATAATGAATTTAGAAAATATCACATTAGAAATTAAAGACGGAATCTATTATATAGGTTTTGGAAAATACGAGAAAAAATCCCTAACTGTTATCAGTGAAGGAACTTTAAAAGAATTGGATGAGGTTTTCACTCAAGCTGACGGTGATAAAAATGCCAAAGGGATGATCCTATTTTCTCATAAAGAAAATTGCTTTCTTGCAGGTATGGACGTTTCAGTTATTCAATCTTTAACTTCGGTTGCAGAGGCAACTGCTGGCTGTGAACAAGGTCAGGCCGTATTTAACAAATTAGAAGATTTAAAAATTCCGACTATGGCGCTTGTGGATGGTATTTGTCTTGGGGGAGGACTAGAGATGGTTCTTGCCTGTGATAAGATTATCTGTTCTGATAGCTCTAAAACTGCACTTGGATTACCTGAAGTGATGCTTGGTGTTCTCCCTGGATTTGGTGGAACATACCGCTTGCCTAAGAAAATTGGACTTACCACTTCGCTAGATTACCTGTTAACCGGTAAACAAGCTCGAGCGCAGAGAGCGAGAAAAATTGGTTTAGTAGAATACGTAATGCCAAAAGAGCGCATGCTAGAATTGGCACCAGAGTATTTATTTAAAAAAGAGTCCCATGATAAATCAATTCAAGAGTCTTTAACTGAAAAAGCTTCAGAGAATTTTTTAGCAAGAGGTTTAATCTTTAGAAAAGCTCGACAAACGGTTCTTGAGAAAACAAACGGTTTCTATCCAGCTCCACTAAAAATCCTAGATCATTTAGAGGCGAGTTTTGGAAAAAGAAGAAGCACTTATCTTGCGAATGAAGCGAGAGCTTTTGGGGAGTTGTCTCAGACCTCTCAGTCAAAGTCACTACAACATGTTTTCTTTTTACAAGATAATGCAAAGAAAATGGACAATAAAGATGATATCGCCAGTGTTAAGCAAGGAGCTGTTCTTGGTGGTGGAACAATGGGCGGTGGAATTGCATGGCTTATGGCCAACTCAGGTCAATCTCCAATGCTTAAGGATATTGCAACGGCTGGGCTAGAATTAGGATTAAAACAATCCTCTGAAATTTTTGTAAAAGCCAAACAGAGAAAGAGGCTTACGCAAGATGATTTCGAGCGCAAGCAAAGATCAATTCAGCCCACTCTAAGTTATGATGGATTCAAAAAAGTAGACTTGTTGATTGAAGCTGTCGTTGAAAATATGGATGTGAAAAAGAAAGTCTTTAGTGATGTCGAAAAATACGTTACTGATGAATGCCTACTCACATCAAATACTTCCTCTCTGTCAATCGAAGAGATGGCAAAGGCACTTAAAAAGAATGATCGTTTTGCAGGTCTTCACTTTTTTAATCCAGTCAATAAGATGCCATTGGTTGAAATTATTCGTCATAGTGGTGTGTCTGAAGAGACGATTCAAAAACTATACAAATGGGTTCTTGATGTTAAGAAAACTCCGGTTATTGTAAATGATTGCCCTGGATTTCTTGTGAATCGAATTCTTGCACCATTTTTAAATGAGTCAGCATATTTATTAGAAGAAGGTGTTTCTATCGAAGCGCTAGATAAAGCTCTTTTAAACTTTGGTATGCCAATGGGGCCTTGTCGACTTATGGACGAAATAGGTTTAGACGTCTGTGCCCATGTTGGAGAGATTATGGAAGAAGGCCTGGGAGCGAGAGCGAAGGCCAATAGTCTTTCACATAAAGCGGTAGAGAAAAAACTTTTAGGCAAAAAATCTCAAAAAGGATTCTATCTTTACGACGAAAAAGGTAAACAGCAGGGAGTCAATCCACAAGCTGAAGGTATGCTTCCTAAGGATAAAATTTCTATGGACGAGACAACTATTCAAATGAGAGTTGTTCTTCCAATGATCAATGAAGCAGCAAATATTTTGGAAGAAAATATTGTTGATAGTGCGGCAACGGTTGATTTAGGTCTGATCTTTGGTATCGGTTTTCCTCCTTTTAGAGGTGGTCTACTTCGTTATGCAGATGTAGAGGGGCTTGATCGTATAAAAGTGGCCATTGAAAAATTTGCTCAAGAGGTTGACTCTGATCGCTATCAGCTAAGTGCATACTTAGAAAAACTTGTGAGCGAAAAGAAGAAATTTTACGAGGCATGAGTTTAGCTTTTTTTAAATATTTTTTTCAATATGTTTTTAAAGGGCATACCAGACAAAGGTTAATATTCTTAACCATAATTGGCTTGTTGATCTCCTCATTTTCTTTGATGGTATTACAGGGAATAATGGGGGGACTTCAAAATGGATTAGTTAAAAGGTCTAAGAATGTAATCGGGCAAGGATATTACGACGTATCAAATTATTCTCGTACCGAGCTCTCAGACCTTATTAAAGATCTACGTTATAAAAAAATTCAATATGTAAAAGAGCTTGAAATTGAGTTGATGGTGCAAAATGGGGGATACCTCGCACCCCTTATTATTCATGGACTCGATTTCGATCATATGACCCCGGACTTTTTAAAAGGAAGAGATATTTCAGGCCTGGTTCTTGGAGGGCAATTGGCAAGAGATATCAGTGCATTTTATAATACCGATGTCACTATTACTTCTCCGGCGCATACCACTCTTTTAATGCGTGAAGTTCCTAGGCAATCGAGCATTGAGGTTACAGACTTTTTTAGTAGTGAGCTACCAGAAGTGGATCGTATTCACGGCTGGGTAAGGCTGAGGTTTGTACAAAATCTTATAAGAAAAAAAACCTTTAATCGAATTAGGATTTATGGAAATGCATCACCGATCAACGACTTCTTGGCCTCGACTAATTATAAAAACTATGTGAGCTGGGATGAGATGAACGCAACTTTAGTTTGGGCATTAGGACTGGAGACTAAAGTTATGCTATTTCTCTTTACCAGTATGAGTTTTCTAATCGGTATTTGTATCGTTTCGGGCTACTTAATTTTTTATAATAAAATTAAAGTGGATCTAGCTTCATTTTGGATTTTAGGACTTTCAAAGAAAAAGGCCATGAAGCTTATTTATATTTTTGGCCATTTACTCACAGGGGTTTTCTCCTTGTTGGGAGTGTCTCTTGGGTTAATCTTTCTAAAGCTATTAGATAGTAACCAGCTAGTGATTATGCCTGAGCATTTTGTAGAGAGAAATATTCCAGTTAATTTTGAGTTGAGGGATATTTTATTGGCGTTCTTTGTACCTTATTTGATTGCCTATATTTTCACCAAAATTACTTTCAATATTTTTAAAAAAGAGGACACTTCTTTTATTTCGCTGATTAAAAAAGTCGGCTAAATAAAAATTCTAAAGCTGCAGGAAAATTTTGCCGTAAACCTCTATGTGAGAGGAAATTATGGTGAAAAATAAGTTATGGTTGAAAGAAGTTCTAGGTGAAAAGCTACCTTCACAGAGTTTTAAATTAGATCAATTTGCGACATTTAATTTTAAATTAAGTGATAAT
>CATLVA010000166.1 GCA_950060715.1 uncultured Oligoflexia bacterium
TATTCACTTCCAAATTTAAGAAGATTTTCTTTTTCCTTATCAAACCTTCTTTGCATATTTTGCATTTCAGCTGCTAGGTAATAATACTTCTCTTTAAACTCGTCTTTTGTTTGAAGAAGTGCTTCCTCTACCGTTTCAGTTGTCTCAGTCTCTCCAGCACTATCGTCCGCATCAACGTCAATTGTCTCAACCTTAGCTTCAGCCTTAGCCTCTTCAGCCTGCTCAGTAGATTCCTCTACTTTTGTCTTTTCATCTGATGTGTTTTCCATTTATTAATACTCCAAATCTACTCTTAAAATGGTCTCGATCTCATCAATGTCAATGATTTGACTTAAAAAAACTTTTAGTGATTCAGCAGCCTTACAATATCAAGCACTTGCCGCATCGCTCAGTCAATTATTTCCATCAAATCAGACAGCATCGAATCATTCATCAAAAAGCCCAAAGGCCTGACCTTTATTTTATTAATTTTTGAATCAGCAAAAACATACCCAAGTCGAAGCCAGTTTTCTAGCTTAGATTCAAGTATTTCGTGATATTTCTTGGAAAATAAAGCCGCTAAGTCAAACTCCTTACTACGTCTTAGACCAAGAAAGAGTTGCTCAATTAAAAGTGAAGACCCTTCCACCACTTCATCAAGATGCCCAGCTGACAAGCTTTTCCATTGATAGCGATAAACCTGATCTGCTCGACAAACGGTTCCTGAAGCATTTGGCCCGACAGCAGCGACAGACTCGAAATCCCAATACTTCATATTGTGTCGTGATCGAAGCTCTGGTGCTTTGGCAAAATTTGAAACTTCATAATGCATAAATCCCGCCTCTATCAGGCATTGAGATACCCTTAGATATTGATCCCTGATAATTTCATCATCTGGTAACTTATGATTATGCGGATAATTCTTTCGTGTACTCAAAATATAAACACTAAAATGAGATGGACCAAATTTTAAAAGCTCAAAAATCTCATGTTCAATATTACGTTCATGACTATCTGGAGTTCCAATCATAAGATCAACACTGAAATTCATTCCTTTTAGAAGGTGTAAGCTTTCAGAAATGTCTTCAATAGAATGCCTCCTATCGAGTAAATTCAGCTGAGATTTCTCAAATGCCTGAACTCCAACAGAAACTCGGTTTACTCCAAGCTCCTTCCATCTTTTTACATCCTCTGCATTAAATGTTCCGGGATCAGCTTCAATCGTAAACTCACAACCAGAACTTCGGCTAATATTGTATCTATCAAGAAGTTGTAAAAATTTCTCAAGATAGTCTGGCCCAAGCAGCGAAGGAGTTCCGCCTCCCACATACAGAGATTCTAATGGAGCTAAGCTTTCCTCTTTTTGATCAATAATCTGATGGAGCTCGTGAAGTTGTTGAGTAAGAAGATCGAGATAAGCTTTGTTTTGATCCGCACTTTCCCATTTATGTTTATAGAAATCACAATAATTACAAAGATGAATGCAGTAGGGATAGTGAATATAGAGAGAACTAATCATTTATTGCCTAAAATTCTAAGCTATACTAAAATTTTCTTATGTCTTTAAAACATCAATTATTGGTTACAAGTACCCTAACCTTGGCGGAAATGAAAGCCCGGTATAGAAATACTGTGGCGGGCGTGGTTTGGGTTATGCTTAACCCTTTAATAATGTTCAGTGTTCACGCGCTAATTTTCAAATATATTTTAAAACTAGATATTGACCGCTATTTTGTCTTTCTCTTAAGCGGGCTACTACCGTGGATCTTTGTCAGTAATTCTATAACTCAATCGGTCCATAGCTTTTTAACCATGCGAGAGTCTCTTCTATCATTTCAAATTCATCCCATGGCCGTGATACTTTCAAAATGTGCTGATCAATTTGTAAATTTCATCATTCCATTTTTGTTTTTGTTCGTAGTCCTTATGGAAAAAGAGACATTTAATCCCGTGGGACTCGCTTTCCTACCTATAATTTTGCTATTTCTTTTTGTTGGTGTGTTTTCGATGACGCTATTTTTAGCAACATTACAGGTTTTCTTTAGGGACACTCAATATATTACGAATTTCGTATTGAATGTTTTGTTCTTCTTAACGCCAATCTTCTATCCTAGGCATATGATCCCAGATCAATATCAAATATTTGTGGATATTAATCCCATCTTTGCCTTGATAAACCCTTTTAAGATAGCTCTTTGGCAATACAATTTGCCTGTACTAACTGAAGCGACTTTAATCTCATTTGGCGTAGCCGCGGGTTTTTTAATCCTTGCACTCTCTTTCTGGAAATGGACTCGAAATGAACTCTATATCAACATCTAAGCCCGTTTTAAAAATTAAAGATTTAACGATTAGTTATAATTTTTCTCGCTATCGCGTGGTAGGTGTAAGAGATCTTTTTGTGAACTTCATAACTTCGCCATTTAATTTTCTATTTACCCGTCAGCAAAAAATTGATGTTTTGAAAGACTTCAGCTTAGAGGTTCAAGAGGGTGAAATCGTGGGAATCCTAGGTATCAATGGAGCGGGGAAAACCACTTTATGCCGAACCATCGCAGGTATGTATGGGACAAGAAAAGAAATTGAAGTAGAAGGTCTTCTTAGGGCCATATTTGATACAGCAAGCGTTGTACAACCTGAATTATCTGGGCGAGAGAATGCATGGATCATTACCAATATTCTTTACAGTCATCTTCCTAAAAAAGAACGACTAGAAATCGTTGAAGACTCACTCAACTTCACCGAGCTAGATCAATTTGTAGATAGCCCATTCAAAATTTATAGCAAAGGGATGAAGGTAAGACTCTTCTTGAGTATTGTCTCAGCTAGACCTTGTGGACTTTTAATTTTGGATGAAGTTTTTAACGGAGCAGATCGATATTTCAATGAGAAAATTAGCTCTCGTATCCGTGCTGTTATAAAGGAATCCGGAGCCGTACTTTTTATAAGCCACTCGGAAGAGATTATAAGAGATGTTTGCAACCGTATAATTGTCATTGGAAAACAAAAGCTACTGTTTGATGGTGGTGTTGAAGAAGGAATCGCCTTCTATCATAAGAATTTTAGCATGGAGCTCGGAAATGAGCTTGAGCTTTGAAAAATTTGTTTTCTTAAAAAACCAAAAAAATTCGGAACTAGATATCAGAATAATCACTGATTCTATGGCCCCATGGATAATGGCCGGAGCCTATACCAAGGTTAAAATTATTGGAATCGAAGATATTGAACCATGGGATATAGTCGTATTTTGGAAAAAAGATATCTTAATTTGCCATATTTTTTTCAAGCGAGAAGGAGATGTTTTCTATACTTTTCCATTAAATCGAAATGAAAAGCTCACTCGGTTCGATGAACCAAATCCAGTCTCCCACTTACTCGGAGTGGTTATTGATCCCAAATTTGGTTTCTTGCAAAAACTCTACTTTAAATGGAAATCAAGAAAAATTCTTAAGGTATAGCTCGCGAATTGTTTTATCTTTAAAGATCTCGTAGATTGACCTTGTCCTTTGACCGGTTAACTTGAAATTTAAAAAGAACTCTGAAAAACAGTTTTTCGTAAAATCAATTTCCTGAATTTCAATAGCGTGTCCCTTAGATAGATCATAGTTTAGACCACTAGAAATCTTCGTCGTTTCAATATAGTTTTTTCCTCCAATACTGTATAAAAAGTGATCGAGGTAATTATCTTCTATTAAAATTTTAGACTTATCTAAATTGTAGAAGTCGAACTTTTTCCCTTCAAGTGATTTTAAGTTTTCATGAATATGATGAAAGAAAATATTCGCATCGAATCCAACATGACGGTAAATCTCTTTAACAAATTTTATATAGAAAAGTTTTTCCTTACCTTCAGCATTTGAGAGGATAGAGTCTCTAATGGGAAAATAGATCTTATATTCTTTATAAGGCTTTATAACTTCACTAATTTCTTTGGCCATCTCAGCATGCGATTTCCTGATAAAAAGCTCTTCGGTAGGTGTACCATAAATGAAGATTTGATCTGCCTTTTCATCTTCACGAGGATTCTTTTGATAGATATTATAGCTAGCAATTTGATTTTCCCAAAGTTTTGGTACCAAACATTCAAACTGCTTAGGGATCAATAATGTCGTATCGATATCTTTATGTGGTTTTGGATGCAGCAGAAAGAACTCAAGAATACCTAAAAAGCCGTCTCTCAACATCACTATTGGATAACGACCTAAATCAAAAATATTCTTATATTCATAATAAAATGAAGGATTGGCTTCAAAATAGTATTTTTCGGTCATCGGATGATGCGACCAATACAATTGAGTAAACAGTTCGTCACGATGCTGAATATTCCACTTTTTATACAGGAGGTTTTGCTCAGGATTGATATGTTCTATAAGTTCAGAAATTTTATTGAGCGTAGACATCATAGGCCTCAAAATATAAGTCGTTAAACTCTCGATTGAGTTCGTTTTTGAAGACTTCCATCCCCCTTAAAAACTGCTCATTCGTCACTCGTTTCATAAAAGGAGAGCTCCCCTTAAAACTTTCAAATTTAGTATCTTGTATCTCTTTAAGTTTTTGAGCGCAGGCATTGACTCCAAAATTTTCTAGATAAAGTTTAGAAATTTCTTCTCTGTTGAAAGTCGACTTAAAGTCTGCCAATAAGCCTTTGGCCTGTTCACGATCAAACTGAGGAAGATCTTGCTCTAAGCGTGTGTCGACAAGACGACAAAGCTCTGGTCTCTCACTTAACTGAAATGATTGATACCCTGCCCAGTTGGTTAAAATTGCCGGAAGCCCCGAGCATAAAGCTTCTGCAACAGACATTCCATAATCTTCGTCGTGATATGTGCTCAAACTCAAGTAACAATCGGCCATACAATAATATTTTTTAAGGTCAGAATTCTCTACTCTACCAGTTAAGATCACACGATCTGAAACGTCGCTATACTTCGCCAATGTTTTTTGAAT
>CATLVA010000167.1 GCA_950060715.1 uncultured Oligoflexia bacterium
CACATAATAAGGGGCAAGAAGAATTTGTTGATCCAGCCTATCAGCAACCGCAGGCGCCGCCTCTAGGCTTTGGTCAGGGAGGTTTTGGTCAACCTTCAGGTGGCTTTGGTGCGCCACCGCCAATGCAGGATGATTTGCAAGGTGGAGGAGCTGGTTTTGGATCACCTGAAGAGGAATCAGGTGGTGGTGGATTTTTTGGACAAAGAGTTCAGGAAATTAACGATGATCTTTTTTATAATTATCGCCTTAAAAACGATAAAGGCAGAGGATTATCTCTGCCTATATATGTTCCAATTTTAAACGTACAGTTCTAGTTAGAAAAAGTTCTCTTTTTGTTGCCGAAGCGAGTAGATAGATCAGAAGTCTCATCGTTTTCAAGATCAAACTGTTCCCAGATCATTTGTGTCTCTGCTTCACTGTAGAGTCTAAAGATTTTTCTAAACTCTTGGCTAACATTAGATAACGACATTCTGTTATGAGACTGCTTCTTTTGGTTGATGATTTGAACGGTTTCAACGAAATGACAGATTCCAGATGAACCAACGAAATCAATTCCACCTAAATCAACAGTAATTTTGGCTTGAGGATTTTCATTTGCAAGCTCGTGTAGTTGCTCTCTTAGAGGCATGCTATGTTCATAGTCCAAGTCTCCAGACATTTGAACTGTAATATTTCCCATTGCATCTCTCAAAATATTGGCCTTCATGGACATTTGTATCTCTCCTTAATTTTGCCAAGTGCTGGCGTTGACTCTAAAATTATTCTAACACTATTGAGCGTTAATTTTTAATGGGAAATTTTTGATAAGGAAGACACTTGGAAGTTGGAATTGGGTTTATCGGTACTCCAATAGGAGATACACAGGATATTACACGTAAAGCACTAGATTTATTGAATAAAGGTAAAACTTTAGTCTGTGAGGATACCAGAAAATCAAAAGATATATTGGAAAGACTTGGAGTGAATTACTCGGACAAAAGATTTATTTCTTTTCACGAGCACTCTGGTGAGCAGAAATTAAAAGACCTCGTAATGATGGCCAGGCAGGATTTGGTGCTCTACCCCTCGGACGCAGGTTCACCGTTAATTTCCGACCCAGCTTATCCTTTGGTTTTAGAATGTTTGAAAGAAGATGTGCCATTTTGTTTTGCTTCGGGCATCACTGCTCCCGTATACGCTCTGGAAAACTCGGGGCTTCCACCCATTCCATTTAGCTTTCATGGTTTTTTTCCCCGTGAAGCTGGAAAGATTAAAGAGTATATGTCGACACTCGCCAATGGGACTCATCTATTTTTTGAAGGCGTCAGTAGAGTAGAGAAAACCTTAAAAATTTTTAGCGAAGTGGTTCCGGATGCTGATGTGGTGGTGGCCAGAGAACTAACAAAAAGCTTTGAGACTTTTCATCGTTTCAAAGCGCGGGATTATGAAAAAGAAGAGATTACCTATAAAGGAGAGTTTGTCTTGTTAGTTCATATCTCAGGACAGGTGATGACTGGAAATAAAATAACAGAACTAGCTGAAGGAGTTCTAAATAGCGGGGGGAAGCCAAAAGACGTGGCCAAGCTTATTGCCGAAATTTTGGGTAGAAAATCTAAGGATATTTATCAGGAACTCTCTCGTAACTAGGCAATATTTGGCATTTGGTAGAAAAATTATGTTCAGTAACATTTTCCCTTTAAAATAAATTATCTTTAAAAGAAAAGGTTTTTTTAATGCAAGTAAAGATCATTGGAGGACATGGGGGAGTAACTAAGAATTATAATGCAACCTCATTTCTCATAGATGATTCATTATTAATTGATGCGGGCTCCATGGCTTCAGGGCTTGATATCCATGCGCAATTAAAAATTGATCATATTTTGATTTCTCATACCCATCTAGATCACACTAAAGACCTGGCCTTTATCTGTGATAATTGTTTTGGACTTAAAGGAAAACCTTTTGAAGTTTACTGTCACGAAACAGTTCATCGTGCGATTAAAAATCACCTTTTTAACGATATCATTTGGCCGGACTTTTCAGTGCTGCCAACAAAACAAAATCCAACAATTAATTTTAATAATATTGAAGCAGAAAAAGAGCTGATGCTTGGAAACTACAAGGTAACTCCAGTTCACGTTAACCATCCCGTCGAAAAAGCAGGGCAGGCACTAGGGTTTATTATCGAAAAAGATAATAAGTCGATCATATTCACTCAAGATACAGCGGCCACAGATAGAATTTGGGAGTTAGGAAAGAAGCTTAATAACCTTGTTGCCATTTTTTGTGAGGTTAGCTTTCCAAATCATTTACAAGGAGTAGCTGATCTTAGTGATCATCACACTCCAAAAACCATCAAAGAAGAATTAAAGAAGATGCCTAAAGATGTTCCAGTATACTTGGCGCATTTAAAACCGAATTATCAAGAGCAGCTGATTCAAGAGATCACTGATCTGCATGAGCCAAGACTTCATATTTTATACGCTGATGATGTCAGGTTTAAATTCTAGATACCTTCTCTAAAAGTTTTACCACCTGTAGGTGCAAAGCCGCTTGGCATTGGAGCTTGAACAGGGTTTGAATTGTCAGCTCTTCTCACTGGCACTTCAACGTTTTCAACACCACAGGCAACGCCATTTCTGAAGGCCACAACTCTTACTGAGTAGGCTTCTGATCTTCTAGGCATAACAGTTGTTCCTGAGCTAGATAACACACGTTTTTTATCAATATCTTTTACACTATCTTCAAGACCAGCGACTGCGCGAGTCTTTTCTTTTTTCTTTTTAGAATCTTTCTCTTTTTCGTCTTCTTCATCAACGTCGGTTACTACGTTTTTACGTTTTTCTTTCTTCTTTTTCTTCGCCTCTTTGGCTGCTGGACGGTTCATATCATAGATCTTGACTGAGTACTCAGACTCTTCATCTTCACTTTCTTCGTCATCACTGTCACTCTTATCTTCTTTAACTGATGCGACAATGCGAAAGCCTTGTTGATTCGATTGATTTTCAAAAGCAGTTTTTTGTACTTCGATGGTACATTTATTATTGTCTGCCAGCCCATCGAGTTTTACTTCACCAGAGTCTTTGGTCTCTTCACAAACGACAGGTTTTCCATTGAAATCCTGAAGTCCTGCAAAGCTAAATTTAAGCTCTTGGCCGGCAAGCTCTTTGACTTGATTTAAACTTTTTACATCCATAGGGATATTAATAACACTTCCTTCAAGCTTTATATCGCCTTTAGGAGCAAGTGCTGCTGGGGTTTCAGCACCTCCTGAAATGCTGAGTTTTGGCCCACTAAGTTTAAAAAACTCTACGCCTTCATCTATTTCTAAATCTGGCGTCTCAATATTTATTTTTGCTCCTGCTTCATTAACTTCAATTTTACAAACAGGCTTAATTTCAGGGAAGGTGTGTTCTCCAGTAGCTCCTAGGTAGGTCGCTTTGACAGGTAAGGCAGCTAAATCATCTCTAGGAATTAGAATCGTACCTTCTTCTCCCTCTTTTTTACCAGGCTCAAAGGCTACTTTCGCTAATTTTTCACTGTTGCTAGGGTCTAGTAAGTCAAGCTCTTCTTCTCCTAATATGACTGTTGCTTTATTGATTTCACTATAAAGCTTCTTTGCAGAGTTTTCTAATTTTAAATAGGTTTTAGAGCCAGAGATTATGAAATTTGAACCAGCAATTGGTATTTCAATTTCATTCGACACTACACTCTGTGTGTCCTGTTTACCTTGGAAAGTAATTTTAATTGGTTTTTCATTTTTTAAACCTGACAAGTCTGCGCAAAATAGGGTTTGCTGTCCTGCCGTACTATTGACGGGTTCATCTCCACCTTCATTACATGGTATTATCTCTATGGTAAAACCATCAATATTTGGCTTAGCTTCTGAGAGGCTAGGTTTTACAAAACCATGGTTACAATTTTCGCTTCCCGTACATGATTCGTAGAGTAGTTGTAATTTTCTTCCATCTAAGCTTGCAGTGAGTTTAGTCGGGCTATTTTGAGTTAAGTCAACTCCGTTGGATTCAATGATTTGGCCATCTACCGTTGCAACAGCTTTTACTTCAACACCATCTTTAGCTTCGGCATCAATGACATAGCGAAATTGCTTTTTAGGTCCTGTTGTTTCTACTTCGGTGTATTGAATCAATTCTTCGGGTAGTCCTGGAAGTTCATCAGAAATAGGCACGAATTGGGGTGAATAGCTCTCAGGAATACTTGCTTCTTCTCCTGCTTCAAGTTCTACTATGAGTTTATCTCCTTCTCTTGTGAGATTGAGCTTCATCATTGCATTGGCAGCAGGGCAGAGGTTTCTCGCTTTCGCCTGCCCAAAAGTTTCATCTGCAAGTGGACCGTAAATCGCCTTATCACTAGCTTTTTGTCTTTCAAGGTATGAACCTAGAGATTCAGTCATTCCTAAAAAGTATTCTTTTCGTTCATCTGGGCCACTATTATTACCTGCGTCTATCAATTCATTGAAGCCTTTTTTGTCAGTTTTTTCAGATACGGCTTTCGCGTAGAGATACCAATTAAAAAATTCTTTGCTATGGCCATAGTTGACCTCTTCTTTACAAGACACATGGTTTACGGCCTCATCAGCAATTCTTTGCATTTGGGTTAAAAGACCAACGCAAGTACTGCTCCCAAATACTTGTGACGCATATTCAGCATATTTACCTGTTGGGTTTGAGAAGTATCTCGAATTCTCATCTGCATTTTTTCCGCATAAACAGACATCTGCAACCATATGAAGAGCAGGGGCAAGGCTGCTATTTGAGTTGTTTAATATTTCTTGCATCATTTGATTAGAAAGCTCTGCTCCGGAATATTTAGAATCTTTAGAATCAATGATAACTTTTTTGTCGCCTCTATCTTTTATTGTCTTAATTGCTTTATTACAAGCATAGGTTGTATTC
>CATLVA010000168.1 GCA_950060715.1 uncultured Oligoflexia bacterium
TTCAGTAAATATGACGGGTACCAAAAATATAAAACCAACTAGGAATCGGCCTGCTAAGACTTGTTCATGCTTAAAACCTTGGTTCAAAAGTCTTTTTCCAAAGACGGTTGAAGCTCCCCAACCGATAACACTAAAAAAGACTAAGGCATATCCCAATCCCGCATTCCGATAAACCAGCTCATTTAAGCTTTCTGCTCCTACGACTATTTTGATATCATCAAATGCAATCAGAAGTGCTCCAGCAAAACAAACGATGGCCCAAAATATAAATGGTGCTTGAACTTTTTCTTTTAGTACAATTTTGGCCAAAAGCACTGCTACGACTGGTTGAAATTTTTGAAGCAAAATAACTAGCGACGGATTCAAATAACTAAATGCCTGAGTGAATGTTACTGTGGCCAAAGCAGAACCGACTCCACCGACGACAATGAATGAAGCGATATCCTTTTTTTTGAGATGAAACAGTTTTTTAAATGATCTTCCAAAGATCACAACAAAGACTAAACTTAAAAGAGCGTGTTCAAAAAAGACTATTTGAGTGGCACTTATCTCCCCTTGCATAAGAGGATAACGAATTAAGGTATCAATCGCCCAAAAAAAGCAGGCTCCAAGAATAAGTAGAAAGCCTATCAAAGAACACCTTCATTGCTCAAAAATTCATCAAATATCTTTTGACCTCTTTCAGATGCTAGAGTCTTTTTAACTTTCTTTCTATTTTTTCTATCTCTTCTCTGAGCTTTGTTTAATTCAACAGGAGGAATAAGCCCGAAGTTAATATTTGAAGGTGCCGGTCTATCTGCTGTCATGACATAATGGATAAGCGCACCAAGAGCTGACTCAACAGGAAACTTAGCAAAAGATTTATCGATGATTTTTTTATAAACTTGGTAAGCACCATATAGTCCAGAGGCAGCACTTTCGGTATAACCTTCGACACCCGTTATCTGCCCAGCAAAATGGATATTAGGATATTTTTGCGTGCTCATATCCCAATTCAAAAGTTTTTTTGCATTTAAAAATGAGTTTCTATGAACTGACCCCAAGTGATTGAATTGCGCATTTTCAAAACCTGGAATCATTCGAAAAACTTTTAGTTGTTCTGGATATTTCAAACGGGTTTGAAAGCCAACTAAGTTATACGCAGATCCTAATAAGTTCTCTTTTCTTAATTGAACAACTGCATAAGGAGGATTTTCAGAGTCAACCTCCAATCCAATTGGTTTCATACAAGAAAAACGAGGGGTATCTTTTCCTCTTTCCGCCATGAGATCAATTGGAAGACATGCTTCAAAAAATCTTGCTTCTTCAAAATCCTTAGGCTGTACTTTTTCCGCATCAACCATCGCTTGAACAAACTCATAGTACTGCTCTTCACTCATTGGTGCATTTAAGTAGTCCGCAGTATCAGTCAGTTCTTTATGTCTGTCTTTAAAATAAAGTTTATCTAAATCGAGCGAGTCAGCATCTACAACTGGAGCAATTGCATCGTAAAAATAATAATCATCACCGCTAAGATTCTCTTGAATCCATTTTGAAAGATTATCAGTTGTGAGAGGTCCAGTTGAAATAATAGTAAAATTACAATTATGCTCTTTTGCCAAAGCGATAGGATCGCTTACATCTTGGTCGATCACGGTGATTAAATCATTCGCTTCGATTGATTCAGTAATTAACTTTGAAAATTCTTCGCGATCGACTGCAAGGGCATCTCCTGCCGGAACAGATGACATTTCTGCAAACTTTAAAACAGTCGATCCTAGTTTTCTCATCTCTGTTTTGAGCATTCCGTGTGCAGAGTTCGGATCTTTTGACTTTAAAGAGTTAGTGCATACCAATTCAGCAAATGTGGGAATTTTTTGGGCCGGATTGAGATTCTTTCTTTTTGATTCAGCAAGAATGACTTCAATGCCTTTTTGACTAAGAAAACTGGCGGCTTCTACACCGGCCAGACCTGCACCAACTACTAAAACTCTATTCATAATTATTCTCGAAGGGATCCTTTTAAAGCCCCCTAATATGCACGCAGACGCGCTAGGTGTCAAACCCCGGGTTTGAAAATTTTACATGTCTTCTTAAGAGTTCATAAGCTTCACTTTATTTAGCTCGAAATTTTCGGTATTTAGATATAGAATTCAACTGATATCAATCGGATAGTTTTGCTATCCCATAAGGAGAAAAAATGAACACCAAAAAGCAACAAATTTTAGATTCTTGGAAGAAGCTACAAAAGGATATCAATAGCTTCGTAAAAGACAAAAACATCAAAGATCTAGAAAAAAGCGTCGTAACTTTAGTTCAATCTGCTCAAAAAGACCTTTCTAACCTAGTAGACAAAGACGTTACGAAAGTAAAATCTAAAATCAAAAAAGAAGCTGCTCAACTTGAGAAAAAAATTGAGAAAGTTATAAATGATGAGATCAAAAAAGCTAAGAAGTATGTTGATGCTCAAAAGAAAGAGTTAAATAAACTTCAAGCAAAGCTTGAAAAATTAGTTCCAGCTCAAGCGGCTAAAAAACCAGCGAAGAAGGCAACTAAGAAAGCGACAAAGAAAGTAGCTAAAAAAGCGACTAAGAAGACGACTAAAAAAGTTGCTTCTAAAAAAGCTCCTGCGACGAAAGTTGCGACTAAAAAAGCTACAACTAAAAAAGCACCTGTTAAGAAAAAATAATATTCTTAATATTAGTAATCGGCTTCTTTCACTGAAGCCGATTGTTTCCTCTTCACTTAAAACATATAAGCCAATCCAACGCCTATTGAACCACCATTTTCATTCTGAACAAGAGAACTGTCTTTAACCACTGAGTCATGCATTGTGTAAATATCTGCGAATCCAAGAACCGCAATGCTACCAAAGCGCTTCATCGCATTGACACCAAAATGACTTCCGAGCTTACCTGATTTCTTGCCATCGTATTCAGCTCTGTTGGCCACTCAATTCAAACGACCCAAGCCTATAACCAAGTTTTGGCCCAAGAAATAGACTAGCTGCTAAGTAAGACATTCCTCTCCTATCTGTTGCTTTAATAATAGCTCGGCTCAAAATCTCGTTCTTGATCAAAAGTGCTATTTTTGAGAAACTTGAAAAACAAAAAAAGTTTTCGAATTATTTGATCCCTATTATCCAAAACTAATGTAATTTTTACATATTCTTATACGTCGTTAGAAGGATCATCTTTTTAATGTTAGCTCTATTCTAAATATTCAAAAATTAGATAGGGAGAAATCTATGAAAAATTTAATTATCGCAGGAACTCTAGTTCTTAGCTCAGCATCTTCTTTTGCTGCAAGTCTTATGATTACTGACCTTCAAAATAATACGGCTGTTTTTCCTCCAGCAATGGAACAAGTAAGAGAAAGATTGGTATTCGAAGGTTTAACTTTTAGTTTTTCAAAAGGTGATATTAAAAGCCTAAAAGACAACGGGAAAACAATCTGTTTAACTATCGACAGTCATTCAAAAATGATGGAGTTAAAAGAGAACATCGAGAGAGGTCTAGTAAGTCCTAATGGTTCAGATGTTCCATCTTCAATCAAAGTTCAAGAAATCTATAGCTGTAACTAAAATAAAATTTCAGGGGAAGTAGCTGGTCATTACCTCTTCGCGGAATGGTCTCCATTTCCCCTGCCAAACATTCAAGTAAGCATTCTTGATCAACCCTTTCTTTTCATTAACTTCAATACAGACAAAAGTCAGATTTGAAATACTCTGATGAAGAGCTGCATCCATTGAAGGAACAGGATTCCACGTCCCCGTGTTGAAATATAGTCTACCGTCTTTAAATCTTCTCCACTCAGTAATATGGGTGTGTCCCATAATTACGATTTTTACATCTTTTCGAGTTGCAAGTACTTTCGATGCATTTCTATCGTACTTTGGGTGAATCGCAATTTTAAAAATTTGTCTTAGCGACATCTTAAAGTTCTTATTATATTTCCCGTATGGACTAAACTGAGTTCTTATAAAGTATGTAATAACACTCCAACACAGAAATAAGAAAAAACGAAAATCATTTAAAATTGTCCAACGAACATAAAGTGATAACGGACGAACCTTATCAATATAAGGTCTTATCGCTTTAAGCTTTGGCAGCATATAAATACAAAACAGGGATGCCCAAGGAAGATTGATAATATTATTGTTATTAGGCCCGGGTATTAATAAACTCTTTCTTGGAACCGTATTGATTGGCTCAAACCTATGTCCATGCTCAATCCAAACTCCATGTTGACAGTATTGATGAGTAAAATGAACAGGAGCCTCAACCGCTTCAATCACAGCTTCCTGAGCTTTCGGGAAGACCATAGCTATATCATGGTTACCAAAAACATATGTTACTTGTTTATTTGGACGGGCCAAGAATTTTTTAAGAGCATTAAAAAAAACAGGATGTCCTTCAATGATTTGATCTACCATCTTTTTGGTATCATCTTCAGTTATGAGGTGGGTGTAAACGCCATCCACATCCATCTGAATAAGATTAAAAATATCACCATTAAGTACAACATGGACATCTGAAAAATAAAACGTCCCGGTTGAGTAATGATCAAGGAATTCCGCAAATTTTTCGTCTTCATCAAAGTCTTCTAAAATATTTATATGGCCATCATCTAGAAACTTACCTTTTCCTAGATGGAAATCACTTAAGACAAGTACTAACATGCTTAAACCTCGTTTATATGAAAGACCTTACCGCGCCCAGACTCTTTTGACTTATACATCATTTCATCTGCAAATTGTATGATCTTCTTAGCATCTGTTGCATCAGTTGGGTATTCAGCTATACCAATTGAGACAGATAATTGATACTCCTTTCCCTCACCTATATCAAATTTTTTACTCTTTATTTTTTTCAAAATTCGAGTGGCAATCTCATGAACGGTATCAATTTTAA
>CATLVA010000169.1 GCA_950060715.1 uncultured Oligoflexia bacterium
GGTTGATAGTTCAATGGTTCTCATACATTTTTTGTTTATTATTTTCTTGCAAAAGCGGTCATTCATATGAGGAGGAAAAGATGAATGATGATAAAAACAAAATTATCCTTGAAATGAACTTCAAAATTCAGATGAAAGATTACAGGCTTAGGTTTGTTACAAAAAAGGCCTGGATTATAAGTATAATTTTAATCGTATGTAAAATACTATGGAGCTTTAAGGGTGATTTTTCACCCTGACTTGCAACTCTTATTGCCTCGCGGCCCACATCGTTTGAATTTTAGAGTCTGTTACTAAATAAGTAATCAAAAGTGATCGGCTTTCGCCTGTCGTTCTTTTGGTCTTTTTTTCGATTGTGGTTACATAACTACCTAGAGCGATAACCTCCAATACTTCAACTTCTTCAAAATCTTCTGTACCATTTAAATTTACCAAGATTTGTCATTCACACACATTCCCTAATGTTTTTAAATATTTGTAATCACAGGACTAGGATTAAGTCTTTCTTTTTATATTTCTAGTTATTTCTCCACGTTTCATCAAAAGCTTGCCAAAGGCTTGCCACTAATTTGATTTGGTAGCACCGTCAAGCACGTGCTTGCATTTCGAGGCACAGTTTTTTATAAACCACTAAAACCCTTAGCTTTTTTCAAGTAGCACATGCTTGCTTTAAAGAGCTACCACCACCCCACTTAAATTCACAAGGAGAACAACTATGAAAGAAATTACAGAAGTAATTAATCAAGACTATATTTCAAATAACGCAATCATCTTAAAAAAAATGCGATTACTTAAAAGGTTAAATCGCCAACAGGCTGGCCTATTATTCGACTTCTCATTCAAATATATTGAAAAGCTTGAAAATGGCAGAGGTGCGATTACTCCTGAAAGATTTAGAGAGTTCCAAGAAAACTACGGATTCTCTGATCGTGAAGTTGAAGATCTTAGGTCTGGAAAGCTTGAGGCTCCAACGGATGCTAACTGTATAAGAAGAACAGTATCCACAGATAAGAGACTAGATAAAAGATTTAGGCACAAACGAATTACTAGAGAGTGCAAAGTTTTAAAAGAGTTAAGGCTTAGGTTAAATCTTGATCAGTACTCCGCATCTAGTAGGTGTGGCGTTGGAAAAAATACCATAGGCTGGATTGAAAATGGCCGAGTCACCTTAACGGACAAGAAGATAAAAACAATTGTTGAAGCTTATGGTTTTAGGCCTAAAACAAATGTTCCTTTCGCGTCAGGCACTTTGAAGTGATATGTCGCAATTTGGTAGCTACCAGCTTTTATCATTCTTATTTCGCTAAAATAGGCAGGATCCATTTTGTAATGTTCAAGATACTCTTTAAAATCAGGGTGAACATCCAATCCTTTGGGATTCGCGCTCAGGTCTTGTCTAATCTCATTGACGGCTTTCCAGTCAAAAGTCTTGGCCATAAGAGATGTAACGTTAAGAGACAAACAGAGTGCTGTGGCAGCTAGTCCAATTGAGATTTGCATATTATTTCCTTTGTTGTTTTTGATTAATCTTAGTGGGAAAAGAGAAACGGAAATAGCATCAATGAAATCTTTTTATGAAGCAAATAGAAATGTCTAAAAATTTGACAGTAGCGGATAAGAATTTCAAACGTCTTTAGTAATTTTAAGTTCGAGATTAGAGTATAAAAAAACTTATTTTGGAGGCAAAATGAAAAAGCTATTAGTTCTAGCGCTTACGCTAGGGGCATTACAAGGGTTTGCAGAAGAGAACACCGTCGCTCAGGACTATGAGAAACTAGTGCAAAATTATAGAAGTTCTAGAATGTATTACGGTCATTATGTAGAGCGTGATAAAGAAATTGACCCTCTGACAACTAGGGAAGAATATGCGGTTCAAAGACTGCAAGAGTGCGCTGAAATAGAGATGACTGTTCAGCTTAAAAAGGAACATAGCGTACAAGGTCGCTGCGATGATGCGATGGAGTTTGCTAATTCTACCTCTCTGACAAACGCTCAAATTATCACCGCTATTGAATGTGGAATTTTAAATGCTAAAGCAAAAATGGACTCAATTAGTTCAAGAAATTCATTTGATGAAGCATTTTCGAAAGCTCAAATAAATACGACAAACTAGAATAAAAGGTAGAGCTTCCACGGATGGAGCACTGTCTTTATATGTCGACTTTCATGGTCTTTATCGTATTACCACTTTGAATGAAGGTAAGCCCTATAATCTCTTTGTTTTCGTCATAGTCAAAGCTTAGTTTGCCTTGCCCATTAAGAAAGACATAGCTGTTTTCAGATACCTTGAATAATCTTACCGATTGCGCTTGCCCGACCACTTGAATTTTCAGAAATCCATAATCTGTTTTAGTTACCTGAAGTAGCATCTTGAATTCTTTGTTGAGGTAGAATCCAGAAGCCTTTTGCATAAACTCATCCGTATCAAGGCCAATATCTTGTGCGCTACATTCGGTATCACCTAGAAAGAAGATATTCACCACACAGTCAGTAGATGTATCTGAGTTATTAAAAACTACCATCGCTTTTTTCTCTGCAGGAATGAAGTATACGTCTGTTAAAAAACCTGCCGTTGAACCATTATGCCAGTAGACTTTTTTCCCCGCGAGGTCTCTAACTATCCAGCCATAGGCCAGACTCAAATTGGGAAAAGCTTGGATCTCATTTTGTGAATTCTCAATAGCTTCTTTAAGAAGTGTACTGCCAGGATTTAATTGAGCGTAAAGGTAGTCAAGCATAGTCTCTGTTGTAGCCTTAAAACTTCCGACAGAATTGAAGAATCCTAGGTCTTTCCAAATAGGCAGCTTAGTAAAGTCACTTGAGTACTTACTTGGCATAAGGGGAATTTGCGCCTCTGTCATAGTCACAAAAATCTCACTTAAATTTAGTGGGGAGAATATTTCTTTATGCATAAGAGTTTCAAAGTCAGCTTGAAATATCTCTTCTAAGCAGATTCCGAGCAAGGCGATACCTAGGTTCGAGTATTTAAAATTACCAGCAGAGGTTGTGAATTTTGCTTCTTTTAATTCTTTTATAAGATCTGCTCGGGAGTAGTTTTCAAAAGGTAATAATATATTGTCCCCTGAAAGCTTCTTCGGATCGCGTTGAAGTCCAGAGGAGTGGCTGCTCAGTTGTCTAAGCGTAATGCTCCCTATTTGAGATCCTTCAAATTCAGAAAGAACTGATTCTACCTTGTCATCTATATCTATTTTTCCTTCAGTTACTGCTTTAGAGAGAAGAAGCGAAGTAAAAGTTTTTGAAACAGATCCAATCGCAAAGTATTCGTCGCCCTTGAGTTGAGTATTGGAAGCAAGATCTTTCATTCCGGAGTGAAAGCTCGCACGGTCTTCTAAGTCAATAATACCTACTGAGATTCCTACGGAGACATTTTGAGAGGTTTGTTTGTCTATGGCATTTTGCAGCGCTTTTTTTATTTTAGCGTCGATAGCAAATGATGGGGTATTCAATAAAAAAACAAAAGTAAAAGCGATACTCTTCATAATTCTCTCCGATTTGATATTTTTGGTATCGTAAGAGCTTAGGATCGTCTTCTTGAGTGTAATTATTTCAATGAATTTTGTTTTAAAATGGCATGAATTTCTTTGATTATGGTTTGATGGTCAGAAGTGAGCTCTCTTTTTTCCAGAGACTTTAGTAGCTCCAGAGTTTCTTGAGAGTATTTTCTATTAAACTCAATATCCACAAACTTAAGGTCACCAAGATTGTCTTTTCTATCTAGAAGCTTAATCAGCAAAGCCTCATCAGACATGGTGGCCAGTTTTCGGGCGAGATAAGCTGTTTTTCCTAGTTTTTCAATCATCAGCGGATCACTGGTGAGTTCTTGGACGAGGTCGGCTATTCTCTTTCCCACTAAGTTTTTGATATCGCTATAGACAAAGGCGGAATCCTCTAGGACGTCATGTAAGAAGGCGGCTGCGATCAAATCCTGATCTTTAGAAAAGCGCAGTACTGCTTGGGCCACTCGATCTGGATGGACAATATAGGGCTTTTTCTCAAATTTTCGAACGATACCTTTGTGTGCCTTCTCTGCTAAAGCGTAAGCCTTATAAACTAGGTTCAAATCAATATTATGCTTTTTATGAAGATAGGAGAGCTCGCATAAAGCTCCGGCTAGCACCTGATAGCTAAATAAAAGCGAAAATAGGGTGAATTTAATTTTATAAAGCACTCTCGATTATCGGAAGAAGTGAGAGAGTAGTTGAATTTAGGGGGTGTTAGTTTTCTAACAGGGGGGAATAAATACAAGCTTAGATGAATTGAAATATTAATGCTGAGATGATGTGAAAATATATAAGAGGTTTTAATGTATACAAGTGAAAAACAAATTGTTGATGGGGTTTACCGTTTAACCCTGGCTCCAAATCCTTATTTCGAGTTCAGTCAGTTTCTAGTTTTGGACAGTAAGACTTGTCTCGTGCATGCGGGAAAGTCTACGCTTTTCGAGCCTTTAAAAGAAATGGTTCAAGCAAAACTTGGGAATAGAAAATTAGATTATATTGTGTTTTCTCACGTTGAAGCAGATGAGTCTGGGGCCGTGAATAAATGGCTTGAAGCTTACCCTGATGCTCAGGTTGTTTGTAATAAAGTGGCAAATATCAATCTTGAGGACTTTTTAATTCGTCCGGCTCAGGTCTTTAATGATGGGGATCTACTTTCTCTAGGAACTCGCTCTTTGCAACTTATAAACACCCCTCATGTTCCTCATAACTGGGATGCTCATATGTGGTTTGAAACCACCAGTGAGATTCTATTTAGTTCAGACTTTTGCTGTCAGGGAGGAAATTGTGAGCCAATTGTTGAAACTGATATTAGCTCATCCATAATTGACTTCTATG
>CATLVA010000170.1 GCA_950060715.1 uncultured Oligoflexia bacterium
TTTTTAAGCTCGTCCTCTAGTTTTGATTCAAGATGACTATAAGTTTCAGTATCAAAAAGGTTGTCCAACCAATTCGTATGTTCATCCTGAGAATAGGTTTCGCAATCTTGTGGTTTATCCATAAGAATTTCTTTTTGTTGATGCTCAAGTTGAGCCAAATACTCATCCCACGTTGAAGAACTCCATGATTTACATTCCATTTGTAATTCATTTTCAGACTTCGGTGTTCCGTCACTTTTTAACCAAGGTTTTGTGTTCATTTTTTTCCTCCTTACCTATAGTAAAAATCGTTGCATCCGTTGCACATGCAACAAATGCAACCCCCACAACTAATAGTGAGGGCTTTGTTTTCGGAGGAAACTATTTCAGGACTTGTGCCAATTTCAGGAATTTGTCTAAGCCACTGGAATCAATAAAATTTCAAGAAGTATAGAAACAGAAAATACAAGTTTTTGAAGAACACGATTTTTAAATTCTTGTAGATTAAAATTGATTGTGAGTTATTTCGATAGCTTGTAGTTCTACAAAGTTTGGTAGTAGTTTATAGAAATCTGTAGTTATTGATCGAAAAATTTGTAGCTACAGCTAATTCTTTAATAGTAAAATTAAAATTCAGTAACGAAAGGAGAGTAAAATTAGACTTTCTTTTTGGTCGTGGATTTATCAAATTTGAGAATAATTCATGATGAGATACTGCTCAAATTGATTTTGCGATATAAACTCATGGCTCAGAGAGCTTTTTGTTCAATAAAAGGTCAAATTATCAGGATCACAAATACAAACGATACATATTTATATTTTAGCCATTCTATTTTTGACTAGCTTATTTGCCAGTGATATTACTCATTGCATGAGAAAAAATATTTCGTCGGGATCATACCTCGAAGATCCTATTGGATTTTCACGCGCAGTTAGGATCTGCAATATAATTGCCGTCTCCGGAACTGCACCTATTCCAGACGAAAAGTTTACCGGTAGCCTTGAATCAGTTTATGACCAAACTAAGCTCTGTCTGGAGATTACAAAAAAATCGATAGAAGAAGCCGGAGGAAAGATCACTGATACTTTGAGAACAAGAATCATGCTTACGGATATTTCTAAATGGAAAGAAGCAGCGAGGGCCCACGGTGAGTTCTTTGGCAGTATCAAGCCTGCTTGTACCTTTGTCGAAGTAAAAGGGTTCATTGATCCAAGCTGGTTAGTAGAAACTGAAGCAGATTGCTACGTGGTTGAATAAAAAATCTCGGTTCTTGAGCGAGATTTTCTTTAAAGTCTGAGCCTAAGTGATTACACGGAAACGTACAGGCCACGAAGAAATTCGTGGCCATTAACTGAAGTTAAGTACTCAATATGTAATTGTGGTCACTTAGGAACTGGATTAAATAATAATTAGCACAACTTTACTGCACTTAATGCCCAATAAAATATTTTGTAGCCTCTCTATTCAGTGAAAGGTGCGCCCCACATTTTCCTGATAAGTCCGTCTTCAACATAGTAGATAAAAGAAATGGTTGTTTTTTTACCATTGGATTCTTTCACTTCAGTTGTCATAACAAATGGGCCATTAGAGCGAATATCAACTAACGTGGCTGGCGTAAACTTACCCGATTCAATGTCACTTAAAACATGAGAGCGAATTTCATCCTTCGAGGATGCAATGACTTTTTCATCAGGAAGAACTGTAACGGTGAGATCGTCTGAAAAATATTGGAGGCATCCTTCAACATCTTTATTATTAAAAGCCTCTAACTGGCTTCTTACTATTTGCTCCTCCACGGTTTCAGACATTTTTCCCTCCATTATTCGACTGCAAGTGCTTGCACTCGCATTATAAACTAAAAGCCCCATACATAAAACTAAAGTAAAAATTGGAATTGTTCGCTTCATAGTACCCCTCTTGTGAAATGATTTATTTAACAATTCAAAAGATGAAGCAAGTAACGGGCCAATTATGTGCCTTAATTGATCTTAAATAATGCCTTGGAAGTCCAATTTAGCCTGTAAATATTTCATTATTTCCCAATCAAACCTTTTGGCGATGGGCCATTTACAATTTTTTGTAATAAACAATAAACGTGTATAAATCCTTTTGTTTTATGAGGTTAGAGGTTTTTAAAGGACTACACAGAAAAGGAGGCTACAAAAAGTTGTAGAAATTGTGCGGCAAGTAAAATATAAGTGTTTTGTCAGTAGTTCTCATAACTTACTGGCATGTGCAAAAAAATGAATTTTGAGAGCTACAACATCTTGTAGAAATTCAACCACCAACTCGCACCATGCTCCACAGCTCGAAAAGCTCCAAAGTTAGTAAACGACTGCAATTACAGGGTTTAGCCACAATTTTGAATTTTGGCACAAGCCTTGCTCTAGGGCTAATACGAGTCGGATGCTCACCACGATAAGGGGGAAAAATGAAACCAAGAGTGATTGCCATTGATGATGATGAGATGTTTTTAACAGCAACTCGGACTCTCTTTAATGAAAAGCAAATTCCATTGGCCACTTTCTCCAATCCCGAAAAAGCACTTAGGTCAATCAGACAGGCCAAGCAAGAACACTCTTCATTTAGAATGGCCATAGTCGATTTTGATATGCCTATTAAAGGCCATGAGGTTATTCGATCTATCAAACAAATTGATCCGAGTATCCACACAGTAGTTCTATCTTCTAGTCTATCAAATCAAGAAGCATCGCTTTGTACTCAAGCAGGCGCAGATCATATTTACTTGAAACAAAAAAGCAAAGAAGTAATCCTTCTCATCTCAGAAGTTGCTTCATTAAAGGTAAAAAGAGGAAGCCTCTCAACAGAGGAAAAAGAAGCTAACAATGATTGGATTAAAAAAATATTAGGTCTTCGTGGATACTCTTCATCCTTGGCCAAGGTTGCCAATGAAGTCGATAAATATGCACTCGCTGGAGAAAATGTTTTAATCACGGGCCAATCTGGTGTCGGTAAAGAGCAAGTGGCTCGTTCAATTCACAGCAATTCAAAACGTAGTGGCAATTTTATTGCCATAAACTGCGGTGCCATTTCAAAGGACATTGTTGAAAGTGAGTTATTTGGACATACAAAAGGATCATTCTCTGGAGCTATCTCTAACAAGCCAGGAAAGTTTCTCGCTGCGAACTATGGGACAATCTTTCTTGATGAAATTGGAGAAATGCCTCTTGATCTACAAGTAAAACTGCTAAGAGTTTTGCAAGAGCGTGAGATCGTCCCTGTTGGATCGAACACTTCTACAAAAATTGATGTCCGTGTTGTTGCCGCAACAAATAGAGACTTGATGACTGAAGTAAAAAAAGGAAATTTTCGAGAAGACTTGTACTACAGATTGAATATTCTCCCAATTCATATACCTCCACTCTCAGAACGGAAAGAAGATATAGAGCCAATCGCTAGATATATCGTTGCAGAAAAGAATCGGGAAATGGGACTAGGTAAGGAAATCACCTCTGATGCGATTGATTTGCTAAAAACCTATGCTTGGCCTGGCAATATTCGTGAATTGGGCGGGAAAATAAGAAAGGCATACACATTAGCAGATAAAATAATTGATCGCTCTCAATTTTCAGACCAATTCGATGAAGAGGATTTATCAACTGTTCTTAATGAAATTGAACGTCCAGAGGACTTTCCAACTTATCAAGAATTTGTGGAGACAGTAAGAAATCATCTGGAGCGTGTCTACCTAGAAAAAGCAATGGTTCTGGCAAATGGAAAAAGAGCAGATGCCGCGAGATTAACTAATTTGCCCTATACAACTTATATACATAAAAGAAAAACTCTTGGTTTGACTTCAAATCAAGCAATTTAACCTTAATGGAGGGGAAGATGAATAAAAAGACAATAATGATATTAGCAGCACTTGGAATGACTCAAGCTCAGAATGTATTAGCAGATGATATTTCGACAATATCAAATACCAATATAAACGATCCAAGTATTATCGCCGAAAGTTTACAAATTAATGTTGATACAGTTCGTGTACTGAAGATGTTTTCAGACATGGGAGCATTGAATTTCGATAAAGATGGAACGGTATTTGTTGATCCTACAAATTTGCCAAACTTTTTAATCTCAAAATTATCTGAGTCCGGCGAAGTTTTATTAGATGAAAATAACGATGTTTTCATACTGGACGATGCTTTTGTAAATGTTCTGGCAACAAACCATGTCTTTACTCGACTTGGGAGAATTGATTCATTAACTGCGAACAAAACGATTCTTGAGAATTTGAAAAAACAAGCGACTCCTGTTCCGCGAAGAGATCAAGTTACTTATGCGAAGGCAAGTTTCATTTCAGGAAACTAATGACTATGAAAAGAACGCTTTATTTTATGGGGGTAATTATGTTGAGCTTATCAGCACAAATAAATTCGGCAGAAGCCGCAACTAGGTTAAACGATCATTTATATGTTCGGTTAAGCCCTTCTGAAATCCCCCCATTTAACAAAAACTCTTCTGTTGATATGCTTTATACAACGATTGAGCCTATTTTAGGGCAACTTGTCTACACAACAAGCTCCTATGATCTTGAGCCAGGACTTCTTGATTCTTTTCATTGGGACTATAAGGAAAAAGCCTATATTTTAAAGATCAAAAAAGGCTTGAAGTTTCATAATGGGCGATTTGTTACGGCAAAAGACTTAGAGTTTTCATTGCTTCGAGGATTTTATTCGGGGAAGCCATCTTTCTTTTTGTCTTTCTTAGACAATATTGAAGGCATTGAGTCCATTAAGGGTGATCGAAAGTTCGTAAGCGGAAACGTAAAGGGAATCAAAATAATAGATGACCAAACTTTAAGCGTAAAATTGATAAAACCGAACCCCTCATTTCTTC
>CATLVA010000171.1 GCA_950060715.1 uncultured Oligoflexia bacterium
TTTCGTTTTTTCAAAAACTTCCCTTGGAATTAGAGACATACCAATATCTTTGAAATAACTAGTAAGAAATAGATTTTGAATTTCCTTGTCGCTAAAGCCACCAATTGTTTGGAAAAAACTAAGTAGCATAATGGAGGAGAGCAAGGGCTGTGTGATTGTATAATGATAATTGGATTTACTCATCGTGTGATATAAATCTTTATGGAGATCACGATGATTCAGTAAAAGCCCACTTAAATTTTTTGTACTTTGAAATTGATTGTTTAAGATCTCATCGCTAAATGGATTGTTATATAAAGTCTCCATTTGCATTGATAAAAGATTGGCATGTTTTGTTGCATTCTTTTTTGCATTACCAATTGACAGTGCTCTAGAAAGTTTAGTGATTTCTCCACGAGTTTTCTCACTCATTCTTTCAAAGTCTTCAGTATTGATATAGATATTCTTGCCTAAATTTTTGGCGTAATTTGAAATAAAGTCAGAAGTAATCGCCTCATCTTCCTCTAAAGCCAAAACAAATTCACCATCTTTGTAGCCATAAGCCGGGTGAGAGAATGTCTCTAATAAGATCACCTGTCCTATAAATACAGGTCTTAGTGTTAGCCCAAGTCGGTGATGTTCAAGAATTGAAAGAGTAGGTCCCATAAGGACCATTTTAACTCATTTTTTGAATTTACGTGAGACTATTTAAAGTACTGTTTAGATAGTCGAAGTATTTTACTCCAGAATTTTCCATCATCATTGGAAACATGGAGATTTTAGTATGGCCTGGAAAAGTGTTTATCTCGTTAATATAGATCTCGCCATCATCTGCTAAAAAGAAATCGATCCTGGCCAAATGTCTAAGCTTTAGTGTTTCTACTGCAGCGAGCGCCATCTCTTTCATTTTATTTTGATTTTCAGGCGATACGTTTGGAGCTTCGACCAAAGTTTTAGTCTCGCTTTTTTCAGAGTATTTTTCTTCGTAACTATAAAACTCTGATGGGCAGTCAATTTCACCTGGAATCGTTGCTGTCCATTTATTTTGATACTCAAAAACTGCAACTTCTAGTTCTCTACCAACAATCGTTTTCTCAGCAATAACATAGGGAGAGTAGGTGAAAGCCTCTTCCAAATTGGCTGAGATCTGACCCTTGTCAGTGATATGGTAACAACCTACTGAACTTCCCTGGTTCGTCGCTTTGAGATAAATATCCTGGTGTTCACTAAAAAATGCCTCTAGTTTACTAAGGCCATCCTCTTTTTGAAGCTGAACAAACGGGGCCGTTTTAATACCTGCATTTTCTAATAATAGTTTGGTCGCAAGTTTATTAAAACTCAAGATGCTCGCTTCTGAGCGACATCCAAGAAATGGTATTTTCAAAAGTTCAAGAAAAGCTTGCACCTCTCCGGTCTCTCCTGGAGGACCATGAATACAAGGAATAGCGGCATCGACTTTGAACTTCTCATTTCCCATTGTCAGCTCACCATCAAAGGTAAAATTGATAGGTAAGCCTTGGTAAGTCCACTTTTGTTTTTTGTCTATCAGTACACGGTGTACATTAAAAGATTCACGATCAATCTGTGACTCAATATAGTCTGCAGATAAGAGAGAGATCTCATGTTCAGTTCCACCACCACCTACTAATACGACAATATTTTTTTTCATTTTAGTCTCTAAGTGCTGCTGGCATTTTTTCTGCCATCAAACTGTCTAAATGCGCAAAAAACTCGGCTTTAGACATTGTATTCGTATCTCTCGATCCATGTGCTCTTAAAGCTACGGAGCCCGTTTCGATTTCATTGTCACCCATAACAATCATGTAAGGGCATTTTGACTTTTGAATCGTACGCGTTTTCTTTCCTAGAGTCTCATTACTTAGGTCAACTCTTGATCTAATTCCACGAGCTTTTAGTTCTTTATCAAGAGCAGTGGCAGCTTCCCCATGGTTTTCGTTATTAACCGGAACAATGACAATTTGTTCTGGAGCTAACCAAAATGGGAAAATTCCCGCACAATGTTCAATAAACACACCAATGAATCTCTCAAGAGAACCTAGAAGCGCTCTGTGAATAACAACAGGTCTTTCATCATGGCCTTCTTTATTTTTGAACTTAAGATCAAATCTCTCTGGAAGGTTAAAGTCCAATTGAACTGTACCTAATTGAAAATATCTTCCTAGAGCATCTGCCATTTGAACATCAATTTTAGGACCGTAAAAAGCACCGTCACCTTCATTGATAACATACTCATGCCCTGAAGCATCTAATGCCGCTTTAAGCGCAGTTTCAGCTTGATCCCAAACTTCATCGGCTCCAACTTTTTTCTCAGGCCTTGTTGATAGTCCAATTTTGATTTTTTGGAATCCAAAATGCTCGTAACACTTATTAAACATATCAAGAAGACTTGCTATTTCAGCTTGGATATCTTTTGACTCTAAGAAAATATGGGCATCATCTTGGCAGAAGGTTCTTACTCTTGTTAATCCAGCAAGAGTCCCACTTCTTTCGTTTCTGTGAAGTCTTCCAAAATCAGCATAACGTAGTGGAAGGTCTCTATATGAGTATTGTCTATTCTTGAACATCAACATATGACATGGACAGTTCATTGGCTTGACGGCCATTTCTCTATGATCATCTTGAGTAAAGAACATATCATCAGCATAGTTGTCATAGTGACCAGAAGTTTTCCAAAGTTGAACATCTAAAACTTGTGGAGTGATGACTTCGCTGTAGTCATAGATTCGGTAGATTCTTCTCATGAAGTCCACAAGCTCATTATAAATGATAGCGCCCTTCGGTTCGAAAAATGGAGAACCCGGTGCTACGGGATCAAATTGAAAAAGTCCAAGTTCTTTTCCTAGTTTTCTGTGATCACGCTTTTTCGCTTCCTCAAGAAAGGTGAGGTGAGCCTTCAGCTCTTCTTTGCTCTCAAAACATGCAGCATAAATTCTTTGAAGCATGGGACGTTTTTCGTCTCCTCTCCAATAGGCACCCGCTGTGTGTAGAAGTTTAAAATTCATGGGAAGCTGACGAGTTGTCTCTACGTGAGGACCACGACAAAGATCGATAAAATGCTCACCTTGTGTATAGTAAGAAATGACTTCTGAATCTGGGAGGTCATTAATTAATTCCAATTTGTATTCTTGGCCTCTTTCCGCAAAAACTTTAAGTGCGTCTTCTCTAGAAACCTCATAACGAGTAATTTCATCTCCACGTTTAATGATCTCTTTCATTTTCTTTTCAATGCTTTTGAGTTCATCATCTTGGATGCGAGATTGCATATCTATATCGTAATAAAAACCATTCTCGATGGTTGGGCCAATTCCGAGTTTTACTGTTTCTGTCGGATACAGTTCTTGAATTGCTTGTGCCATCACGTGGGCAGTTGAATGCCTAAGAGTCTCTAAATCGTATTCAGCCATAAACTTCCTCTAAATATACGGGTAAAATGTAGCGCTAATTTAGCAGTATCTTTACCATTTAACAATGACTTAGATTGGATTTAGACTTGTAAGTTTTACAAATCTAATTGTCGGCAAGTGATTCACAGGTATACCTCTATGGGATGGCTTAAGATGAATTTAGATAAGTCTCTAAATTCCAGTAGCGAGTTGTAAGAAGGAAAATAATAAAAATTGAGTATTACCCAATATTCAATTGTTTACGCATTTTACAAGCTTATGACTTTAATGTAAGTTTTAGCTGCAAGTTGGGGAGCCATTGGGGAACTGATAAATATGGATACATCTAATTTAGACAATCAAGAAAGTAATCTTAAACCTCATGAATATTACATGGCACAGGCTGAGTCTATTCGTAATGATGTGATGATGGGTGCTGATGCTGATGAGGATAAGGTTATTGGTGAAGGATTTTATCGCCTCGCTAAGATTTATTATGACAAAGCTGACCTCAACTCAGCGGAGGAATTCTTTTTAAAGGCGTTGGAGAAGACGATTTTCCCTCGAGACGCTTTTGCAATGTTCAAATGTTACGGATTCCTAATTAGAATTTATTCTGAAAAACAAGAAGAAGCGTCTGCTCAAGAATTTATTGAAAAAGCCGAGCAACTAGTAGAGAAGTTTCAGGAATCTATGGGAAGCCTGAGTTCACATTATTTCTACAACGTGGGAATGGTTGCTACTTATAAAGGAGAGTTTGATAAGGCTCTCGAGAACTTTTCACTTTCTTATCAAAAAGCGCAAACTGAAAATGAGCCAGAGCTAATAGCGAAAGGTTTATATGCCATGGCCAATGCCTCTTTTAATTTAGAGAAGCATAATGAAGCGCTCCAATACCTTAATCAATTAAAAGAACTTTTAACAATTTTGAAGAAAGGATACCTGAAGGGCTCGATGCATCAGCTTTACGGGAATATTTTCCGTGAACTAAGTGAATATAAACTCGCCAACGAGAATTATGATCTAGCGATGAATCTGTTGCAGGAAAAGAATTGTTGGAACTTGTTTGGATATATTCTTTTGGGGAAAGGAATTGTAGCTAAGCGATCAGGGATTGCATCTCATTCAATCAATTCTCAGTATCAAAGACTTAACACATTGATAAAAAATCAAGTTGAAGATGTTAATGACTCAAGCGTGGATCTCTATCTTGATCGTCATAACAGAATGATTCATGAGAAATCGATTGGGTCTATAGACTTCAAACATAGATTTGTATTGTTAGAAATTTTATTTCTTTTAGCTAGAAATCCTGGAAGTTCTTATAATAAAGAAGATTTGGCTAAGTCGATTTGGAAAGATGAGTATAACCCTTTAATCCACGACAAATTGATCTATACTTCTATTTCAAGACTGAGAAAGTTGATTGAGCCAA
>CATLVA010000172.1 GCA_950060715.1 uncultured Oligoflexia bacterium
AGTGGCCTCTATTCCAAGCTGGGTTCCTGGACCTTTAAAGATGCTAGCTTATTTTAATCTAAGCGTTTTTCTCGTGGCTGCCATCTTATATGTATGGACAGTTTACTCGCAAAAACTCATCGCATTTATTAATCTAAATAGTAGCGAGAATCTTTACAAATTGGTACCCGATAACCAAAACCAAAACTCTTAGATTTAAGTTTTAGAATAGGACAAAACTGGGCCCGTTTATACTCTGTCTTGCGGTAGAGATTAATCACGCGGTAAACATTCTCTTCTGAAAAGCCCATCTCAATTAGCTCCTTAGCAGACAATCTGTAACTAAGAATTCCCTCTAAAATAGCATCCATAATGTCATAGGGAGGCAAGCTGTCTGTATCAACTTGATCCGAGCGAAGTTCAGCAGAAGGTGGTCTCGTGATGATATCACTTGGAATAAGCCCATCGTATTTTCGGTTAATATATTTCGCTATTTGGTAAGCTTCACTTTTATATAAATCACCTAACAAGCTAATCGCTCCCACACTATCTCCATAGATAGTTGAATAGCCCACCGATAGTTCTGATTTATTTGAAGTATTAATAACGAGAGCATCACTTTGATTGGATCTAGCGAAAAGAAGAAGACCTCTTAGTCTACTTTGGATATTTTCATCAGCAAGTCCTGTTAGTTCATCGCCAATATCAGATTTAAATAAGTCCCTACAATACTGATGCACACCTTTAATCGGTAGAACATGAAACGGGATATTTGCCTTCTCACACATATCCTTTGATGCCTCATAACTGATATCACGAGAGAACTCACTAGGCATATAGATGGCCTCAAGAGACTGTCCGTCTTTAAGAGAAATTTTTAAAAGTGCTAGTACCAGGGCGGAATCGAGTCCCCCAGAAAGAGCGATAACGAATTTCTTAAAATAAGATTTTTGAGCATACTCCTGAACCCCAAAGGTTAGAGCTTGTACCAGCTCTTCACAATGAGCATCATCTAATGGCTTCAAATGCGGAAGCCTTGTGTCTTCAGGAATAACCAGTCCCGGACTAAAAAGTCCTTCCCAGGTATTTTCCACCATATTATTTTCATCGTATTGATCACCATTATATTTAGGAAGAGTGAAAACACTTGAGTCTTCTTTAAAAGATTTAAGCTGAACCAAGGTTTCATTTCCATTTACTGCGAAACTTTGTCCATCAAAGATAATCTCATCTTCTGCCCCTACTCGGTTAACGTATACAAAAGGAGCTTGCAATAATTTCGAAATATCACTAGCACGAGCGATTCTTTTTTCTGTTTTATAGAGATTGTATGGACTAGCAGATAGGTTCACCACGAGATCAAGTTCTTCATTTAGATCCGCAAGATTCTGTACAGGGTTTATATCATGAAGAGTTGAATACCACATATCCTCACAGATCAATAAACCAATCTTCAGACCGCCCCACTCAAGAACCCTAGGTCCCTTTCCTTCAGCGTAGTATTTTTTCTCATCAAAAATATCATAATTTGGAAGAAGCATTTTGGTGTAAAGCGCCTCTAGCTCTTTTCCCGCTTCAATTTTATAAATCACATTTTCAATACGAGAGGGAATCTCATCATTTTCATTTTGATAAGAATACTTAAGCCCTCCCACCAACAGACATACGTTTTTATTCGTCAAATTAAGCGAGAACTCATTAAGCGCGCACATCAGACTTTCATGCTTTTCGATAAATGACTTTTGCAAAACAATATCCTGCAAAGGATAGCCTGTGATAAATAGCTCAGGAAATACATGCAGAGCCTGTTCTTCACTGGATAGATCTAAATCTTTTAAAAATTTAAGAACTCCCTCAAAATCGGCTACGTTGTGATGAGTCTGTTGTAAGTAAACTTGCATTCTATCCCTTTAACTAGTAAGTTTTTCTCTATATCATTATATTCCAAATACCATTTATAATTCTAATACAAGTTATCAATTATTTATCTAGGAATTTTTTTACATGAACAAAAAGGTCTGGTTATTCTATTTTTTCATATTCCTCATACTCATAGCAGTAACCTTTAGTCCTATTGTTATTCCTAGCGGTGTTGCCACTCCTTGGGTACTCGGAATGCCTAGAACCCTTTGGGCGGGAATCCTCATATCTGTTCTCTTGGCAGTCTTAACGCTTTTTGCCGCACAATCAATTAAGGATGAAGAATGATCATTTGGCTTGCGATATTTGGAACCATTTATACTCTACTTTTATCTTACACCTCTTATATCGCTAAAAAAGAGCGAAACCTGGACCCTAAAGAGTTTGCACTAGGCGGAGGAAACTTAAATGTCTTCCTTGGTGTCCTCACCTATTCAGCCACTTTGTTTAGCACTTTTACATTAATGGGAATGCCAAATTTTTTTAGAACTCATGGTGTTGGCGCTTGGATTTTTCTAGGAGTCACTGATGTGGCGATGGCCTTTTTAATCATTCTTTTTGGTCTTCGCATCCATAAAGTGTTTCAACAAAGAAACTTCTACAGCATGGGAAGTTTTTTAAAGCATAGCTATCAATCCAAGCTCGCATCTAATATCTTTTTAATAGGTATATTTATCTTTCTTATCCCCTATGCCTCAATCCAGATAAAAGGGATCTCCTCCTTTTTGGCGATCTCTGCTCCCATAAAGCTATCTGAAACCTATTGGTCAGTCGTCATGCTCTCAATTATACTAAGCTACAGTAGCGTTGGTGGGTTTAAAGCGATTGTCTACAGTGATGCTATTCAAGGCCTGATTCTTCTGGCCGTCGTATGGCTTATAAGCTTCGCTTGTCTTGAAAATGTCGGTGGTTTTGGTGAGATGTTTAATGTGATCAAAGAAAATGATCCTAAGCTTCTTTCAATTCCAGGACCAAAAGGGCTACTGGATTTTCAGTTTTTATTTGCTTCATTTTTATCCATTGTCATCATGCCTGTCACTCAACCTCAGCTAACGACTAGGCTGATTGCCATGAAAAATAGAAAACAACTTAGGATGATGGCCCCCTCCGTTGCCTTTTTTGTCATCGCAGTTATTTTGCCGGCCACAATTCTAGGAATGTATGGTGCGGTTAAATACCCTACTCAAACCCCTCAAGAATTTTGGAATGGTCTTCTCATTCAAGATCAGTCCCCTGTGATTGCAGCGTTAACAATTATCGGATTAATCGCTGCTGCGATGTCCACGACAGATAGTCAGCTTTTCGCGCTAGGAAATGAGTCTACGATCCTTCTTAAAGATGACAAAAATGTACAAGCTAAAACCAAAGGCCTGATCTTTATCTTTGCTGTTGGAGCATTATTGTTTTCAATATTTTCCACAGATAATCTTGTACCACTAGCAAGACTAAGCTTTGCAGGAACAGGAGTATTAGCTCCCATGATATTGCTTGCGATATTTTCAGAAGAAAATCAGAAGCTAGGACTACTGGTTCCCATTCTAAGCTTAGTCGGTCTTATTATTTTTATCATCTCCACTTTAATATATTCTAAAGTTTATTTTGGAGGAATTAGAATCGAGTTAATCCTCTATTTTGTTTTATCCCTTGTGGCCATATTCACCTATTTTCAAAGTAAAAAGAAAACCGCATGAAAAAAATCGAATCACTTTCTCTTTTAACTGACCTTTATCAACTCACAATGAGTTATGGCTATTTCAAAAATAATATGCATAATAAAACTGCTGTTTTTAATTTGTTTTATCGAAAAAATCCTTTTAATGGAAACTATGCCATTTCTTGTGGGTTAAGATCAGCAATTGACTATATTCAAAATTTCAAATTCATCAAATCAGATATCGACTACCTTCGCACACTCACAGGTAACGATAATAAGGCCCTCTTTTCTGAGGACTTTCTAGAATACTTGTCACAGTTAAAATTTGAAGGTGATATTGATGGAGTTGAAGAAGGAAGAATTGTTTTTCCACATGAACCAATGCTTCGAATTAAGGCCCCGATTATATTGGGTCAGCTTCTAGAAACTCCCCTTTTAAATATTATGAATTTTCAAACTCTTATTGCAACTAAGACAAATCGAGTCTGCCTTGCAGCTCAAGGTGATACTGTACTTGAATTTGGACTCAGACGCGCACAAGGTGTTGATGGTGCCATTAGTGCAACCTATGCCAGCATGATTGGAGGTGCTCACGCAACTTCCAATGTTTTAGCGGGTAAACTATTTGGAATGGGTGTTAAGGGAACCCATGCCCACTCTTGGGTCATGAGCTTTGATCAAGAATTAGATGCCTTTAATGCTTACGCTGATTCACTTCCTAATAATTGCATTTTTCTCGTTGATACTTATAACACCAAACAAGGTGTGACTAACGCGATTGAAGTTGCCAAAAGTCTTCGAGAAAAAGGACATGAAGTTTTAGGTATTCGACTCGACTCTGGTGATATGGCCAAGCTAAGTATTATGGCGCGAGAGATGCTTGATAAAGCTGGCTTTGAAGGTGCTAAAATTGTGGCCAGTAATGATCTCGATGAATACCGTATTCACGAATTAAAATCTAAAGGCGCCAAAATTGATGTCTGGGGAGTTGGAACTAAACTCGTTACAGCCTACGATCAACCCGCGCTCGGTGGAGTCTATAAGCTTGCTGCTATCAAAGAAGATGATAATTGGATTTATAAAGTAAAAAAATCAGAAGAGCTAATCAAGGTTTCTAATCCTGGAATTTTGAATATTAAACGCTATCTTAAAGACGGGAAATATAGCTTAGACGTTATGATTAACGAGGAAGAACAGGCTTCTGATCGCTGCGTTGATATGACCAATGAGAATCTTACAGCTTTAGACGAGCAAGAGAG
>CATLVA010000173.1 GCA_950060715.1 uncultured Oligoflexia bacterium
GGAAGATATGGTAGAATATAGGTATGCGAATTCATCAGATTCCAGGCTATATTCAAACGATATATCTCGTCGAATATAATCACGGTCTAATTTTACTTGATGGCTGCTGTCGTTGTGATGTGAATTTAGTTGTCGATTATATAGACTCAAATCTTAAGCGTCCTTTAAATGATCTAAAGCTTGTGATCTCGACTCATGCTCATCCAGATCATGCGGGTGGATTATCTACATTTAAAAAATTGGGTATTAGGATTGCTGGACCTGCAGGCCTTAACGATTGGTATCGTGGTGTGAGTGGGTTTGCAACTTATTGGGTTGATATCCTTTTGACTTACTTGGTTGCAGTCAATAAAAAGAAGCCTCTCAAAAATATAATCTTTCCCAGAGAAACTAAACTAGACCTTATACTTAGGGATGGCGATACGCCTGATGAATTTCCTGATTGGAAAGTTTTAGAATGTGCTGGGCATACTCTTTCAGATATTACGCTTTATCACCAAGAGCAAAATCTAGCTTATATTGCTGATAATTTTGTCGGAAACAACAAGCGAGTTTTTAGACCGTATCCAATTATAGCACCTGAAAAATATCAACGCTCCCTTGGTCGATACATCGATCTTGGAATAGAGAGGTTTCTTCTTGCTCACTATGGGGAAGTGCAAATTTCAAAAGAGAGAATTTTAGAGCTTATTGATTCAACACCTGAAACCTCTAGGCGGCATCTGAATACATTGCCGGCGATATTTACCAAGCTTCTAAGAGCATTTATTCGCAAAAAGAAAAAGAGATAGTGGCTATAAATTAGACGATAACTATCAGTATATACATCGAGTCCTTGCTAAGTATTTGAAATAGTACGCACCTTAATGGCAGCTTAATTGCAGTTAATCCTGTATGAAAATCTTAATTCAAATTATCGCTATTTTAACCTTATCTCTTAACTCATTTGCTTCTGAAATTATTTTTGAAGCACCAAAACTCGAGGACTATACCTCTGTACCAAGTTATGAGGATGAATTAATAACTATCGGTGGAGTAGAGGTCTCAAGAAAACAACTAAGGGAATATTCTGGGTTAGATGAAATCAATCCAAATTGTTATAAGGTTATAGATAATAAAACAATTTTCGATAACAAGACTGTACAGTTTGCGGTTAACGGAGCCCTTGCTGCGGCAGCTATTCATACTGCCCTTCTTGATGACAGACCCGACTTACAGAAGCACTTTCTGGTAGGTGCTGCAATCGGTGGTGGAGTAACGTATGCCTGCCAAAAAATATTTGTGGGTGATGATAACAAGATTTACTGCATGATTGCCGGTTCACTCGTAGGAGCTTTGGCTGCAGGAGCAAACGAGTATCGTGACTCTAAAGGACATGGGACTCCGGACGTTAAAGATTTTATTTATACTGCTATCCCTGCGGTATTAGTGTCGATCAAAGTTTCGCATAAGTTTTGATTTGTTTAATTTTTTACAAATTTACTAGTTAAAGGGTTGATTTAATATAGCTAACTCCTTGTTAATATGTTTTTAAACAAGGAGAACAAATGATTTTACCCGCAATTAATCAAAAAGCGCCGAACCTAAAAATTAAAACCCTAAATGGGAAATTTGATTTATTCCAAACTCCGGCCAAAACATTCAGTCTAATCGTATTTTATCGTGGTTATCATTGTCCTGTATGTAAAGACTATTTAGAGACTTTGAGTTCTCTATATGCAGACTATTTAGAGCTTGGAGTCGATAGGATTATTGCCGTCTCTGGTGATGATAAAGATAGAGCGTCACTTGCTAAGGAAGAATGGGATATACCAAGACTTGAAATTGGATATGATCTAGATGATCAAACAATGAGGGATTGGGGTCTGTATATCTCTTCATCAATCTCAGATAAAGAACCCAAACTATTTAACGAACCCGGATTATTTTTAGTTTCGTCTGATGGAGATCTTTTTTATAGCGCTATTAACTCAATGCCATTTGGAAGACCTAGTCTTGAGAAGATGCGTGATTCAATTAAATTCATATTAAATAATGATTACCCCGCTCGTGGAAATTTACGTATTCAAGAGAAAACAAAAAGTTTAACTGATGACGAGCACAGAGAGACACAAGCTGGTATAAACCGTTTATTTGTAAATCGCTGGTCACCAAGGGCCTTTGACAAAAGCTATAAAATTGAAAAGAAAGAATTCCAAAAGCTATTTGCAGCAGCCAAGTGGGCGCCGTCATGTTTTAACGAACAGCCGTGGCGTTTTTTAGTTGCCAGTCGTAACAGTAAAAAATTTGATGATTTTTTAAATCTTATCAACGAATTCAACCAAAGTTGGGCGAAAAATGCTTCAGCTATTGTTTTTATAATTGGTTCGAAAAAGTTTGATAAGACTGGAAAAGAAAACTACACCTATCAATTTGATTGTGGAGCAGCATGGATGAGTCTTTCACATCAGGCCAATTTAATGGGACTACAAACCCATGGAATGGGAGGAATTGAGCGTGAGAAAATCGTAGAATATTTTGACTTGAACGCTGAAGAAGAGGATGTGATCTGTGGATTTGCCATTGGTAAAAATGCAGAGGTAGGAGTCCTTCCTACTGATTTACAAGAAAAAGAACACTTATCACCAAGAAAAGATTTAGAAGAAGTATTTGAATTATATTAGGAGACTAGAATGAAAAAAGTATCAACAATTTTATTAGCAGGTTTTATGACTAGTGCCTTAGGAGCCACATCTATTACGCAGCCAATGATGGCAAAAAGTGGTAGTGAATTAAGTGGAACCCTGACGCTGAAAGAAGAAGGCGGAAATGTCTACATCAGTGGTGATATTAGGGGAGTAAAACCAAATCATAAATTTGGGTTTCATATTCACGAGAAGCCAGACTGTAGCAGTGAGGATGGGAAGTCAGCAGGTGGACATTATAATCCAACCAATGAAAAGCACGGAAATCCCGGCGATAAGAATCACCATCTAGGGGATTTGGGAAATCTAAAAAGTAATAAAGATGGAGAGATCAGTGTGCACAAGATGGTTAAAGCGTCTTCACTAGAAAAGGATGCTAAAAGATCAATTCTTAACCGCTCAATTGTATTACATGCTGGAGCAGATGATTTTGAATCTCAACCTTCAGGAGATAGTGGAAAAAGAATTGGATGTGTCGTGCTAACTACCACAAGTAATAAAGCTATCTGAGTCAGGCATATTTAAATAAAGAAAATCAATTAAACGGTCATATAACTCGTTAGCTTCATAAAAATTAGAAAGCAAACAGTATATGGCCAGTTTATCTTCTAAGCTCGTTTCACTACTTACTAGCGCTAGCTCAAGATTTTGTACTAAGGCATGGATGACATCTTGAGGAAGTTCTAGTTCAGCTCTATTTTCAAAATGGCATATTATAGTCTCAATATTATTGTTAAAACTTTCAAACTCATCTGGGGTGTGAACACCTTTTAATGCCAAGGAGTTACGATCTTCGTCGAGGTGACCATCAAAGTACTCTCTATTGGGATCAGCCTTAATTTCATTTTCGGTAAACTTATGACCTTCATGGGTGATACCAAAAATAGACTCAAGGTCGCCTCCAGGAGTTTCTTCAAAGTTAAAATGCTCATTGATTTCACTCATCCGCTCAAAAAGTTTATCTATATAAGCCTGCTCGGCTTCATCTAAATCTTCAGTGAAAGGAATGATCTGTAATTCCTGATAGATTTCGTCGTACTTTGCATACAACTTCTCATCTGACTGAATTGACTGTGCTAGGGCCTTTAAATCCGTTTCAGATTCAATGAACTTTAAGTCCTGTGGCAGTTCAAAGGCCATCAGTGATGAGATGAAGAATAGATTAATCAATATAAAATACTTCACCGTATTCCTATCGGTAAAAATGAGCTGAGGCTAAAAGAAATACTGCCACTGCATTTCTGGGTGAATAGCAAAATCATGCTTGATGACATCCTTTAAGCTGCTGTCACCCAAAAAGGTACCTTTGTTATCAGCATAGGTGTACTGAGTATCTGTTTTAGAGCTTGAAAAATAAGATAAAAGAGTTCCATTCGCTGCCGCACCAATTTGCAAACTGGAGTTTTTGAATTTAAAAACAAAACTCATACCAGTATAGATTTGTGGATAAAAATAGTTTATGCCTAACACTCCCAATTCTGCCTGAATGGTATATTTATGATTAATATTAAACTCTGTTAAATTCGTAAAAGTTAATTGATATGGCTGATCATTCATAGGATTTCGTCTCAAAGAATGGGCAAATGTCTCATCATAAAAATACTCATAACCAAGATTTATATGGTTAGTTACCAGTTGAGAATTAAATATACTCAGAATGAGTTGTCCTCGAATCGTTTCCATTTGATATTGATCCAGTTCACTCTGATAGGGGTCTTCAAAAGATTTAATGTAAATTAATTGTGTGGCGAAACGTAAATTCGAATTAAAGCTATGAGCATACTTGAGCGCCAATGAATAAGAATTATAGCTGGTGAAAAGCCAAGTTGATGTGGCCACCATTAGGTTGTTAGTAATCCCACAGCCTGAGGCATATAAGCCAATAACACAATCACCACTATTTAGGGTATAGCTGTTTGATGAGAGGTTATGACCGAAAGTCTTTCTATGTTTTAAATTATTTGAGGTGCTAAGATTTTTAGCTTCAAGGCTAAAACTCGAATCAATTTGAGCTGAAGCATTGTGAATAAATAAGAATAGTATGATTAAATATCTCATCTTAGTTCTCCAGAATAGAAAACATGGAGAGCTCTAATGGCGTTTTCTCCTTTGAAACTA
>CATLVA010000174.1 GCA_950060715.1 uncultured Oligoflexia bacterium
TATAAGTTAAAGTAGATACCACCGGGAATACTGGTACCAGGCTTAACGTTATCCACTTGAGTGATATCATATTTTTTTAGCATCTCTTTTAGTTCTTCTTTTGTTTTCGATGGATCTACAGAAGTCATCATTACACGATAGGCTTTCCTCCTACCGTAACGGGTATTTCGATACCCCCCTTTTTTAATTTCTTCGTAGTCGGATTGCTCTAAGTTTGCCGCTGTAAAATCTTTTGGAAGTGTGTCTACCGAAGTCAAAACGACATCCGATTCAACTTCAAATCGTTGAGTTGCAGATACATCTCTAAAAACTTGTTTTGATTCTATCTTCTCTAGTTCTTCGAGCTCGTTGTATTTTATTTCTAAGTCATTTTTTGCAATTTCATATTCTGGTTTAAAGGAAATATTTTTATCTAACCAGAAAAAATCTGGTGAATAGAGCGAGATCTTCTCAACCAAATACTCTTCATAAAATTTATTAGCAGACTTCACCGAGAATATAATTGCAACGGCCATTACAAACAAAAGAATAATTTCCGCAAAAATTCTGATTCGAGTTTTCGATGATTTTAGTAATTTTTTATCATCATCTTTAGTCGTGATTTTTGCGGATGATCCTTTTAAAATTTTATAAGCTTTCTGCCAGTCTTTGTATAAGGTGACCTCAAGACCTGTTAAAACTTCACCTTCTTGGCTACCAAGAGTTTCGAAATTTAAATTATACAGTTCAACAAGATCTGAATATCTTAACTTTAAATTGGAAGATAGTTCATTTCCAATTTGAAAATGATCATTGAGCCTATCCTCCAAATGGGGATGTCTTTCAATCATAAAATTTCTAATACTCAAGGCGATTTCTCTAACCGTAAGATTAGTTATTTTGGATAAGTCCTCGAGAGAGAAATCTTTTCTCACAAATAAGTAGCAAACCAATTTGACCTTAAGCCAACCAACCCATGCAATCAGTGGTCCCTTTACAAGATACGAATTAAGTACTTCAATTTTTCGAAATTGATCTTCAATCTCTATATTTGCCGGAAACAATAGGTTCCAAAATTCTTCGAATTCGTTGAAATACCGACCTTCCCAGCTAATACTATGTAAATTTAGTCCTAACCAATTTTTGAAATGTTGCTGATCTTCAACGTTAAAATTCGTACTCATTGGAAAAGTATATACACAAAATCATATATTTGCGACGTTATAGGGGAATTTTCCTCCCGACTATCATAGTATCCTACTTAAAATGCAGACATTTTTTCCTCATTCAATAGAAGATACGAATGCTTTAAAATAAGAAGGAGGGTAATCCCTCAAAAAGTAAGGACTATTACATATGGATGGAGTAAAGCAACAAATTCACGCGAGGCAAGTTGAGTCACTAGAGAACAAACATGTCTATAAGATGAAAAAAATTAAACGTGATATGCGTGCTGAACTCGATCGCTTAAGAGAGAATACTCAAGCTTCAGTTACCAAGATAAAAAAAGGCTATGACAGAGAAGTTATGGAAGAAAAACTTGAGATGGAGCAAAAGCTAAATAGCCTAAGGAAAAAGAATAACGTTCTACTCAAAGAAGAGAACGAGAGATACAAAAAAATCGTCGAAGAATCGAAACTTGCACATGCTCAACAGTTAACTGAATTAAAGAATTCTCAAGAGAGAGAAATAGAGCAGCAAAAAGTGGAACACGAAGAATACCTCAACACTGTTGAGAAAAAATTTGAATCAGAAAAAAGTAGAATGGCATAATTCCAAGGAGCACCTAAATGTCTACAGAAGAATCTAAAGGTATTTTTTTAAACGGAAAACAGCAGATTATTGAGATGCTTCAATTCATGTCAGGAAGTGAAAAGGAAAAACTTCTTCAAAATATAGGTCAAAAAAATGCCGTAATGGCGAGAGAGCTTAGAGAAAAAAGCTTTTCATTCCAAAATCTTGACGGCCTAGGCGAGCAAATGCTTCGCGCTGTATTTGAAAGAGTAAATCCTGCCATTATCGGATTAGCCCTCTATCAAGCTCCTGTTAAATTTCAACGAAGAGTTCTCGCATCAATAAATCGAGCTACTGCAGAGGCAGCATTCGAAATACTTAACCAGGACTTAACCTCCAAAACTCTTGAGTGTAAAAGAGCTCAGGAAAAAATTGTAAAAGTTGCAATCCAAGTGAGCCGAGCTCAAATGATTAATTTGTAAGACTTTTGAGGATTAGTTTTTCCTCTTCTTGAGAGAACTCTTCTCCCCCATTCAGTCTATCATCAATAATTTTATGCTCAGAAATGACTTCAATCGTATTGTGAATTCTGTCCGAGATATTGTTAAGTATGTTAGGAATCCAATTCGCAGCCTCTTTCATAAAGGTCGAAACATCCGAATCGGGTATTTTAGTAACAGTAGAGTCTTCCAATGCAACTGCGAAGTACTGATAGACACCTGATTTTGACAACACTCCATCTTCACCAAAAATCCCGGAATTTTTCAATGAATATACAGGAATAATCCTCTTATCTTTGGACACAAGAAAGCATGCAACTTGTCCATTGTTAAGAATATAGATATTCTCTGCCTTATCTCCTTTTGAGAAAACTATTTGCCCCTTCTCAATTTGCGATTCAGAAAATGCCTTAGCGTCTAAAGAGATACTCATCTTTTATTCCTCCAGCGAAAATGGTCCCATAACGTAGGCCATAAGTTGAAATATATACTTCTTTAACATTTAACTTGTTTAAAACTTTTGTTGCAAGAAAAAGACCTGACTGTATCGTTTGAGAACGCTTTCCTAAGAATGGAAATTTAGACAGCAAGCTTTCAATACTTAGCTTCTCGAATTGTTGCTCCATTTCACTAATCGAGGAAACCTGAATAGTTAAACCCTGTACTTCTTGTTCAACAAAATCCTTATGGCCTAAAAACATATTTCCTACGGAAGTCATAGTACCTGCAACACAATAGAGTTTTTCTGAGGCGACCAATGCAAGCTTTTCTTGAAAATTATTGAATATATATTCAATTTTATCATTTCTTGTGCCTTCCTCGTTCCAGTTATTGAGCCTCACTACTCCCATCGGCATCGAGAATGAACATACAATTTCCTTACTTTGGGTATTCACTTTAATGAGTTCGGTTGAAGCTCCTCCAATATCCATTATTGTAATGAATTCTTCGGAAATATTACGATCTGAAAGAACTCCTAGCATTGAAAAATAAGCTTCCGCTTCGCCGGTAATCGTTTGTACTTGGAAGCCAAAATCTTGTTTGATTTGATTAAAAAACTCTCCGGCATTCTTAGCAACTCTTGATGCTTCAGTTGCCGTTACGATGACATCTGATGGTTCAATATTGAGGTCTAAGCATAGTTTATGATAAGAGCGAAATACTTCATAAGATTCATCCATTGCAACTTGAGAGAAAGCGCCAGACTGATCAAGTCCTCTACCAAGACCTGTTACATTTGCCTCATTACCAACAACACTACCGTTTTCATCTAACGCCAGAAACAAGATCGAATTTGAACCTATGTCGATCGAAGCCGTTTTCATTTCACAATACCAGGAAGAGTTTCAACATAATTACCCTTAGCGATACCCTTCTCACTAATAATTCCAGTGATCAACTTTCCGTCTGTTATATCAAAGCTAGGATTGTATGCTTCGGTCAATTTAGGAGCGATTCTGTATTCTTTATAGCTTAAAATTTCGTCTTGAGGACGCAATTCTATCTCAATATCAGCTCCTGTCTTCGTTTCGAGATCAAATGAGCTTGACGGGGCAACAATATAAAATGGGATTCCATAATGAGCGGCAATGATAGATAAGTTTGATGTCCCTACTTTGTTAGCAGTATCTCCGTTTGCAACGATTCTATCAGCGCCAGTAAAAATGGCATCCACCATTCCATTTCTCATTAAAAACGAGGCCGCTCCCTCAACAACAACTTTGTGAGGAGCATTGAGCTTAGTAAGTTCATATGCTGTAAGCCTAGAACCTTGAAGATAGGGTCTCGTTTCATCGACCCAACAATTTTCAAGTTTACCTTTCTCATGCAAATTTTGAACAACACCAAGTGCGGTTCCAACACTTCCACAGGCCAAAAAACCGGTATTACAATGGGTAAGTATATTGAATTTACTTTTTCCGCAAATCTTCGCGAGATCTTCTTCTGCGAATTCAGCCATTTTTCTATTTTCAATTTCTGATTGTTCAATTTTATGAAATCCAAATTTAACAACTCGATCAAAGGCTTCAGCACCTGTAAGCTCTTCTGATTTTATCATTTCTATGACGTTGTCTATTTCAAATCGCAAGTTAACAGCTGTAGGTCTCGCTGAGTTTAAGTAATTTCCGGCTTTAGATAATTGCTCAAGAGTGAAGTCTGAATGATGTTTAATCCAGATCGCCATACCAAAGATAGCTGTAAACCCTATACAAGGTGCTCCCCTAACAACCATATCTTTTATACCGCGATGAACTTCTTCAATTGAATTATATTCAATAAATACTTCTTCATTTGGAAGTTTTCTTTGATCTAATAAAATAAGTTTTTCGTCTTTAAATTGAATGGGTGAAAAATTCATTGGTTACTACCTTTTGTATCTAGAAAAAAGTTTAAATCGTTAAAACTATCGCCTTTAACTTTAAAAACTTCGCTTATGCCATTTTTGAGTTTGAGGACTCCATTTAAAACTATTACTTATTTTCTTAAAGTCCATTTGTTGAAATAATATTTCCCCATGTATTTTTGAATTTGGAAATCTTATGTTTCTTTTAAAATTTGTAAATGCTTCTGGATC
>CATLVA010000175.1 GCA_950060715.1 uncultured Oligoflexia bacterium
CCCCCCCTCCGTACTGATGTGGGTTGAAAGGGCCGTAATTTCAAAGCATCTCATGAGTAGCGATCCATCTCGGTCTTGGACGTTTTTGAAGGGGTCTTGAGCAGTCCCTGTTTCTTGAGGAGGTCTCGCCTTGACACCGGGGCCTCCCCGGGAAGGGAGGCCGGGATGTTTTGGATTGTCTCTGCCGAGAGGGGAAAGTCTATTGTTGGGTCCGAGTACATCATCAAAGAAAGATAATTCGCCTACAAATTCACCGCCATTTATATAGGCTATAGGGGTTACCTTTGTTCCGTCTACACCAAAGACTAAAAGTTCACCATTTTCTACATAGTAGAGGTCATTATCTTTTTCATCTTTTCTACAAAGAAACTCATTTGGTTTTAAGCTAATCTTTTTTAAGCTCATATTGTTAAAATATCCTTTATCATTATCATAAGTTCTTTTCTAAGTTTTTCATAGTAGATAACTTGTGCTTCTCTCTTGCCAAGAAACAGCTCATTTGTTCCAAAATATAGGTTAAGCTCTTTATCAAAGTCATAGATATAGACATCTCTGCTGTTGGCAACTTTTTTTATGATTGCATTGATAATAGGGTGTGCACCTTGTGGGGTACAATTTAGACTTCTGGCATATATTAGCTCGGCCTTAGCTTTAGAGTAACTTCCATTTTCATAGAGTGCTTTTCCGTATAGATATTTTACGCGTGCGTTACTAAATGTTTCTGTGTTTAATTCTCTGGCCTTTGCAAGTGCATCTTTAACCATTGAGTTTTCTAAGCTATTTTCAATTTGTTCTAATTCTTTTTTTATCTCTTCATTTTGAGAAGCTGGACAGGCATTTACCTGATCATCTAAGAGATTTACTGGTGAAGTGAGTACTATTGGAGTGGATCCATTTTTTTCGATATAATTTACGATATTTCTAAGTTCTATTTCGTATTGTTTAAAATAGACTTCAAGATATTTTTGAATCTCATCACTTTTAAATTTCCCTTTTTCAGGAGTAGAGTTAAGAGTGATATTCTTGTCCGGAATCATGAGATATTTCTTAAAAGATGGAAAAAGTGTATGAATGACACTTATATATTCATTACTCATTAATTTGTAGTTTAAATAAGTGATATCGATATTCTCTGGTATTAGCCTCTCATAGAATTCTGATGCTCCTCCCATATAAATAACAATGGGTGCGAGATCTTTGACTTGTTTTAATTTATAGAATGTTCGAAAAATATTTTCATTTGCGTCAGCATAATTATAAATGACAGCGGGCCTATTTAGATTTTTAGAGATGTCGTTAATAAGTTGTGCAATCTGTGGGTTAAAGAGTAGGGCAGAATCATCTCCAATGAAGAGAATATCGGCCTTATCAGGGGTATCAGTACTAATATTTGAAAAAACAATTGGAAATGCATGTCTTCTTTGGGCATTCATATACCCGATTGAGTAAATAATGATCGTCAAAACCCCTATTACAACTAACCAAGTAGGTAATTTAATAGGCTTTAATGCGCTGCGTTTGTTGTTTTTTCTTTTTTTCTTTGCCACGCTTTATTCTACATGATTATTTTGTTAGATAGAAGGTTGAATTTATTAGTTTTTTTTATTTTTGGAGCTACTTTAAATGAGCCGATTTATGCCAGAACTTTTAGCACCAGCTGGTAGTCTAGATAAGTTAATTGTTGCAGTACTTTATGGTGCTGATGCCGTATACCTTGGGGGTCAAAAGTTTGGTCTTCGACAGGCTGCGGAAAACTTCACAAGAGAAGAGTTAAAAGAGGGAGTAGATTTTGCTCATCAACATAACTCTAAGGTTTTTGTAGTTTTAAATTCTTATTTTCATCAAAAAGACTTTGATAGTTTAAAAGACTTTCTCTTATATATTGAATCAATAAAAGTGGATGCTGTTATTGTCTCGGATTTAGGAGTCATTGAAACCGTAAAGGCAAACTCAAATCTAGAAGTTCATTTATCAACGCAAGCAAGCTGTTTGAATGCCGCTAGTGCTAAACTTTGGAAAAGCTTGGGGGTTACCAGAATAGTTGTGGGGCGCGAAGTCTCAATAGCAGAAGCTAGATTGATTAAGGAACAAGTTGATATTGAGATAGAGATGTTTGTCCACGGTTCAATGTGTATGGCCTACTCTGGTAACTGTACGATTTCCAATTTTACCCAAGGTCGCGATAGTAACCGTGGAGGTTGTGCCCATAGCTGTCGATTCGAATACAGTTTAGACCAAAAACAGAGCAAGGTAACTTCGCATTTTATGAGCTCTAAAGATTTGAATGGACTGAGACTTATTCCAGAATTCTCGCAAGCAGGAATTGACAGTATTAAAGTTGAAGGCCGAATGAAAAGTCATCTTTATGCAGGTACTGTATCGAAGGTCTACGCCGAAGCACTTAAAAAATATCAAACAGAGGGAGAGCTAATAGAAGAGGATATTAAAAGGTGGGAGAGTGAGCTAACCAAGTTTACCCATCGTGACTACGCGGCAGCAAATCTAATCGAAAAAGCCTCGAGAGATACCATTTATAACGACCGTGAAAATGATGGAGATTATGGGATGCTGGGAAGAGTGGTCGAAGCCCAAGATGATCATTTTGTCATGCAAGTAAGGCACGCTTTTTCTCCCGGAGATCAAATAGAAGTACTACCTTTTAGTGGCGAAAATATAACAATCAAAATCGAAGATATTTTTACTTTGGGTGGAGAAAAAATCGAGAAAACAAAACCTTCTACTTTAGTGAAGATTCCCACCAACTATAAACTTGCACCAAATTTCATCGTCAGGGGGCACAAATGATTTACACTCCTTATGTTGAAAATAGATCTGACTTTGAATTATTAAAAGATCACAAAATTGACGAAGTCATTATTGGTTGCAAGGAATTATCTCGCGCCAGTAAAATCTCGCTAGAACAGATGCTGGAGCTTATCTCTTTTGGCAAAAGTCATGGTTTAAAAATTTTGTTAGAATTTGATATCCTTGTTAGCGAGCAAGATTTCAACCGAACAATTAAGATATTTGAGAAAATTCCACTGGATCAACTTGAGGCGGTTCGCGTACAAGACGTGGGGCTTGCTTATTATCTTTTAGAAAACACTGATGTTGATCTGCACCTGATAACAGAGACAGGAAATCACAACCTAGTTGGCCTTAAAAAATGGGAAGAGATTTTTAAATCAAAGCTTAAAAGACTAGTACTTTCAAATGAGCTTAGCTGGGAAAAAGTAAAATATTATCAAGAAAACCTGAGCACTCCAATTGAGATTTTAGGTGCTGGTAGAATCCTGCTGTTTTACACTCCAAGAAAACTGGTCTCAATCTATGATCGATTTGAATGGGTTGATGATATCATAGAAGTGAGTGCTACCAGTGAAGAATCTCCGCATAAAGGTTTTCCTGTTCTTGAGAATCAGCATGGGACATTTATGTATCATATGAAAGAGCTTTTTTTATTAGACAGACCAGATCTATTAGAAAAGTCAGGGGCAAACTTTATTAGATTAGATTTCAGGCACCAGCCTGAAAAGCTCCATACTTGTCTAGAGCTCCTAGCAAGTGGAGCTCCTGTTGGAGAGTTAAAAGAAAAAGTCGCTCCAAAAAGTATCCGAGGATATTTTTTAACGAATAAATCAGATGTTTTATTCAAGAAGTTAAAGAATTACCGTATCCAAAGAAAAGATAATGATTATATTGGCGAAGTTATCGACTCACAAAAAGGTGGATACTTAGCCATTGACCTGAAAAATTCCTCAATCGGTCTTGGGGATACAATTTTGATTATTAATCCCGATGGGAAAGAAAAAGAGCTTGAAATTAAGACTCTTAGAAATACTCAAGGTCGTGACGTTTCAATCAAAAATTCAGGACTTGTTTTAACAGAATATGTTTCAGGAATTTGGGTTAAGGCTCAGATATACAAAAAAAGTGCGCAAGACGAGAGTCATCCTGCGCACTAATTAGAGAGAGAGTCCTCACATAGTGAGTTTGTAATTTTAAATTTTAGTTTGATCAGTCTTTATAGGGGAGAGGAGTTATGCTCCTCTCCTTTTAGTATTGGCACAATCTTGAGCCATACTGAGGTTTATTTCTTGAGTCTAAGTAGATTGGGTAGAATCTTAGTATATATCCACTTTGATTTGTTTCTAGCCCGATATCCATTGCTGAAATTTCAGATACTGAGCAGTTTTGAGATACATTCATTACCGGTGCTGTACCATATTGGCTAACAATATAGCCTCTAGCATTCGATCCTAGGTATGGTCTATTACAAGCGAATATTTCAATCACTGGTCTATTGTTTTTTACAGAGACGATACCAACATCGCCTTCACCTGTTATACCAGCATACATACTATTGGCATTCACATTTAGGCCGTCCAGTGTGACGACAATTCTTGTCCTGTTATTCGTAATATTACCAGTATTGTAATCAGTACAAGGGTTTTCATTTCTAAGAATATCAATCCAGTTTGAAGGAAGTGACATGGAACCGTTTCCATAACTACCCCCTGTTGGGTATCCATAATTAGATGAATTGGAGCTTCTTCCTCCAGATGATTTGTTTTCTTTACCACAGCTTACTAAGAAGGCCATGGTGACTAATGTCAGTAATGACACTTTCACTAATTCTCTCATTTTCATAACTCTCTCCTAAAAAGTTTTTTTAGTATTCTCTGATAACTATAGTTTCAAGATGTGTGCCAAGTTTTATGACCTAGTTTTAGTGAGTTAAC
>CATLVA010000176.1 GCA_950060715.1 uncultured Oligoflexia bacterium
GATATTAAGTTCTAGCTGAATCTGAGATTTTTCTAGGCCAAGGCAATCTTGAAGCTTAATACCCCTTCCTGGTAATTTTGAACTACTTTCTTACCGTCTAGGAAATCGTCTACATTTAACCTTGTAGTCAGAGTTTCAACTTTATTTAATCGAGTCTGTGAGCCATCGTTGTAATTTTTTTGCTCATTAAGTTTTCTATCCATATTGATAGTGATCATTTTTTTGTCAGCATTAAGTCGAACATTAGGCACTTCATGCTCAGGGACTTTTATTTTAACGATATAAGAGTCCATCTGCCTTTCAACTCGTGCAGGAATTTCTTTAAATTGATAAAATGGATCATCATTTTTATTCACTTGTAGGGAAGTTTCTTGGCGTACTTTCTGCTTAAAGCGTTGGATGATCTTTTCTTTTTGGGTGAGTAGATTTTGGGTTTCTCTTTGTACACGATCGTAATTTTTTTGATAATTTGATTCGTGTTTTTTCTGTAGGTCTTGAACTCTACTTTGACCGTCTTTAGTGGCCCTATTCATTTCCTGCTGAATAGAGTCTTGCTTTTTTAACAGTCTTTTTTGGTGACTTCTCTCCGCCTTGGCCACAGTTTGCACGTGCTGCTTTTTCTGTCTGTTGAGAGCTGTGTGATATTTTTCCTCGTTTTGCAGCCTTTTAGTTGCATAGAGATCTTTAGTCATTTCTTCTTTACTCGTATTAGTTGCTCGAAGCGTAGCGAGTTCTTGTCTAGAAGTATCCACAAGCTCTGATTTGTCGTTTCTCATCTTATTACTTAAACGTCTCATCTCAATTTGAGCTTGGTGTTCAAGGTCTTCTAATTGATATTTGTAATTTTCTTTCGTTTTTGCCACATGATTTTCATAGGCCAATTTTTGGTTTTCTTTTTTACTATTGAGCTGGCTTTCAATTCTTTCTTGCTCAAGTCTAGCTCTTTCTTTGGAGAGTTCGATTGACTCTTGAAGATTTCGAAGTGTATTTTCGTTTTTGTCCGTAACTTGAAGAAGCTTCCTTTCATTTTCAGTCATGGTGTTGTTAATTTCAACAGTATTTTGAAGCTTTAAAACAGCTTTCTGTTTTTCATGCTCATTTTTAATTTTATTCACTTCGTTTGTGTGCTCCGCCACCATGTTTTTTAATTCATTCTTATGGCGCATGCGCTCAGAACGGAGAGAATTTTCACCAATTGAACTCACAGGAGATCTCCTTCAGTTATTTCTGCATAAGGTGAAGCGCAGATTGTTCTTTTAGCTGTGTGTCCTGGGCAAATCCATGTTCTCAAAAGGTCGATCTTTATTAAACTGCTGCCACCATGATAGGCTAGGTAGCTTACAGGATCGAGAGTGCTTTCTTTAATAACCCCAACAGGTTGATCGTTGGGTTCAGTAATTTTATTTTTAACGATGTATTGATACACGCGATACTCGGCAAACGCAGCCTGAGTGAAAACCAAACATAAAAATAGTGCTGCTCTAACTATTGTAATGTTCTATTCTCCTTAAGAATATCATCTTCAACAATCTTAAAAAATGAGCGTATAAATTCTTGGCGAGATACCTTATCCATAGAAATTAAAGCCGTCTTTTTCTTCTCTACAGTATTGTGCCTAGAGAGTAGGTTAAATACATGCCTTACATTATGAGTCGCTTTGCGAGAAATTGTTGGTGTCCCCTCTATAAATGATTCCGATAACCATTCCTCGAAAAATAGTGGGTAGTGACCATATTTGGCCATTTCTAGGTAATTTTTAAAATCAACTTTAGGCGCTTTCTCGCTCATACTTCCTCCGTACCCTCTAATTTTATAATTTTCAGAAAATTAATTCGAGATGACAGAATTTTCCTCCTTTTTATGCTCAAGAATCTGAATAGTGATATAATGATGATGGAGGTTATCTTGTTAGAATCACTTTATTTCTGTGAATGTTGTCGTAAGAGAATCACGGAAGTCACTGAAATTCACTATGTAGAGGAAAATTCAGACCGAGGGTTTTGCTCGGACAAATGTATTATGGACTTTTATAGACCATTTTTAGATGCCTTAGAGGCTGAAGAGTTAGAGTTTAGAAAAAGCCTAAATATTGAAAATGAAGATCCCTACCTCGAGATTACTTCTTCTCAAAATTATTTGCAGCAAGCTTTGAAAAGACCCAGCGAAATCTGGATCACCACCAATGATTTAGATCAAAACTTCTATACTCATATTTTAAAAGTTCAGCACAAGCAAAAGAATATTTACTTCGTGCTTGTTTGTTCTTATGTGGAGCAAGAAGCCGCCTTTGTTTTCTATCGGATGTGCACTCAGCATATAGAGCTAGTAAAAAAATATCAGAGGCAGATGCCGTATAAAGAAGAGTCTGGAGAGGTTCAGGTTGCGGCGAATGTTCCATCTGAAATTTTTGAAACAATTGAACTTAAAAAGTCCACGCTTTTGGCGGAAATGTTAACTAGTAGAAGCATGCATGATATCGCTTTTGAGGATTTTCCGTCATATGAGGAATACTTTCAAAAAACTCTAGAAGATCCAGATGAAGTTTTTGAAAAAAATGATGAAGATGGTGATCCCATTCATACCTATATTAAGTCTTTTAAAATGGGGGATGAGTCGTTTTTTTATATTGTGGTAGGGCTGTATTTTGAAGCCGAAGAATCTATGGTCATTCCCATTATCAGCTTTCCATCAGTTGATAAAAAAATATATCCCCACTATGCAGTGGGGAATAAGATAATCAATAAATTGAAAAATTAGTCTAAAGGATAGATTTCTTTGTAGTCATTCGGATAGGTAGAAACGAATTGGCTACAAACAGAGCTTGCGTAATTATTAGCAGCCTGCAAGCATGATGCATCATATTGACAGCCTGGGTATGCTGACAGGAAGTCGACCTTGGCAGACATACATTGTAAGTATGCATTAACTGCTGTCGCCTTAACGACCATAACTCCATTTATCTCTTCTGATCTCTGTTTTGTTAGAGTCATTGTATATTCTTTATCTTTTTGGTTTCTTACACATTCTGCGATACCAAGTTTGAAAGAAGTTCGCTTTCCTTGTGAATCAAGCTGAGCGTGGACCGGAACAAAGCAGGTTCCGTATTGTACGTCTGATCTGTCAATTTTAAGTTTAAATCTATTTTCTGAATTGTCATTCTGGCATAAACCAATATATCCAATATTGTTGGCGTAGTAGCGATATTCAAGATTACAATCTTCAAAACCCGGAATAACAGTCGTAGAGGTAGAGTCCTCAATTCCATCGTCACTTGTATCAGTGGTACTGTCGTCAGTAACACTTGATGTTCCACCATCGGTCGTTGTTGTACCACTGGTACTAACTGATCCGTATGGGTTGCGGGTCCTTTGAGGAGCATCACAGGCTTGTATCAATAAAAATAGGGACAACGTTATTAATCCTTTCATACTATTATTATCGGTAATTTATTCTCAAAGCTTAAATAGTTTTGATATATTTAAGTTAAATGCCCAAAATCACGATAGGTAAATCATGAAAAGCATCTTAATAGGACTTCTAATTGTTGCCACAATACTTGTGGGTGGTGCCTTATTTGCAATTTCCTTTCCTTACTATCATTACAATCAAATAGTTAATTTGAATGCTAAGTCATCTTGGTACTATCTCGGGCGTTATCAAAAGGAATTTGTAACTGGTAATACCGCAAGAGAAGAAAATTATGAGGAGCTGAAAAATCCGGAAACATGGCAAAAGTTTCATTTTGGAGACCTTTTAATTCCTCTGCCAGATCCGAGTAAAAATCCTTATTATACCGTGGTTCCCAATTTTTCTTTCTCAGAAAAAAGTGGTCATACCCAATTTTCATTAGGGATCACAAATGTGAACGGAAAAGTTTATAACAAAATTGTTCCTCTTCCTTATGGACCATTTCCTGATTATTTAACCGATCAAAAGCTTTTTGATCTGCCTATCGTTAGAAGTGCAATACTAGAAAATGAGAGTGATAAAGTTTGGAAAGATTTATTTACTAAGAATATTTCAGCATGGGATATCCAACTCAAAGAGATGTTCTACAATCTCTACCTTTTAAATTTTCGATCAAAATTTATCCTCCCTCAGAGTACAGACTTTTATCTTATTAAAGACTCACTGAAAGCTGTGATGAAAGTTAAATCAGAGGATAATGACTTTGATGCGGAGATTGTTTTTGAAAAAAGAGGGAGCAGGCTTTTTACCTATATGTTGCAAACTCGGCGCAATGATAATGGTGCTACCAGGGTCCGAAATTATCTATTGAACAAAATAGAGTTTTTAGAATCTACGCCAAGTCTTACCGATATTATTTTTAGAGAGTTTAAGAATTTAAGTTATGAAAGGCAGGTAGTCGCTACCGGAATGATTTATCTTTTGTCTGCTTGGAGCCATAATCCCGAGCGAGTGGAAGTGTTAAAGAATGCTATTTATCACTTGGAAAAAGGTGGGCGTGCGCAATGGTTGAAAAATAGAGGTTCATCAAATGCCGAGAGAGACTACCGTGCACCTAATTTGATTCAGCTTGAACCTTTATACGTGTTTTATTTTGAACGCTATAAACAGTTCTATTCTGTCATTGATGTACCCAACCTTCAGTTAGAATCGAATCTAATGCTGCAAAAAAATGTGGAGAAGGCCAATCGTGAGGCCAGGAAAAAAGAACTTTTAGAGGCGCAAAAAACTCCGGAGCCACCAATTCGT
>CATLVA010000177.1 GCA_950060715.1 uncultured Oligoflexia bacterium
CAACCATCGAGTTCCTTCATGCAAAAATGAATAGCCCTTAGGGTTAAATTCCCTGCTATATGGAAGTAAAAAACCATCGGGATCATCGTTAAATAAAACACCATTTAAAACTTCGTCCTGCCCCTCAGCAGTAAAAATACTAGAATCATTTTCAGCTAATGCTGACTTTGTAATACTCTCATGAACGGGTTGACCAAGTTTTGGAAGAAACTGTCTTATATGTTTAGTTTGAATAATTTCGCCGGTAATTCCCCAAATTGATTTGTCTTTAACTTGTGAGGTGTCTATTTCAATCCCAAATGGAAACGCACTAAACGTCATTAGTACCAGAGATACAGTCATAAATCTTTTTTTCATAATTAATCCCAAATCGTACAATTTTTAGTCAATCGCTAAAGTTTTAATCAAATCCATTAGCCATTTTCTAGTAAAGTTAAGTATTAATGATTAATTATGAGCAAGATCTATGCCATTTTTAGTTTCGTTTCAGGAATTCTCTCAGTGAGATGGATTTAATGATACGCTCTTCTCCCCGAAGGTACTCTACAGAGTTATAGAACTCTACAAGGTAGTCATCCTTCTTTTGTTCTGGATCAACTTTAAACCTGCTCCTTGCCTCTGAATTTAAAAACATCTTTTGAAAATACTGGCCGACAGAGCTGACTGTAGGTTGATTTCCGAAATCAAAGTCATAAATGGAATTACCTTTCATTAAAAAAATGTGAAACCGCCAATTCCTCTCATTAGCACTGTACTGAAGTGAAGGTGTTCTTGCATACAAGGCATTAACCTGCCCAAAGACTGAAAGGCCTTTATTTCTGAGAACTAGAACCTCGGCATCAGTTATATCTAGGCTCTTAGCATCAGCATAAGTGAGTAGCTCTCTAATATTCTCTCCACACCTCTGTGCTCTATATTCAGTATAGTAGAGCTCATTAAATAGACGAGTGAATTCACTTGAGGCTAAGGAATTTAAGCTAAACAGCATAGATAAGAGTACGAGAAGTTTCATATTGCTTAGGTATTATTTTGTTATAGCATGGTCAAACTTACCTATAAAAACTATATACATTATCCTATCTCTTTCATTAAATGATAGAATCTGCTCCATGATTAACAGTCTTTTATTTTCTCTTCTCGCCTGCTTTTGGGGTGGTTCATTTATTGCGATCAAATATGCTATTTCAGATATCCCAGCCTTCACAGCGGCATTCTATCGAGTATTTTTTGCCAGCATCTTCTTAGCGATTATTTTTTTTAGATCAATAAAGCTAAATAAGTTTCTCTGGGAAAAAGAACTCATATATGTTGCACTTGCAGGCCTATGCTCTATAGGAATTCCCTTTAGCCTGCTATTTTGGGGAGAACAATTTATCGCGCCTTCAATAGCTGGAATTCTCAATGGAACAGTTCCTTTCTGGACGTTGATTATAGGCTTTGTTTTTCTCCAAGATCCAAAGACAATATCCCCTTTTAAAATTACCGGCCTTTTTCTCGGCCTTATTGGAATGTGCTTTATATTTGGCCCCAAAATAAAAATGCAAGGCAATATCGAAGAACTCTATGGACTTCTATCCTTAGTCAGTATGGCCGTTATGTATGGGATTGGTACAAATCTCAATAGAAAAATTCTCACTAAAAATCAAAACATAAAAGGACCCACGAGCCTTTTCATTCAGCATATAGTCGCAGCAATATACCTTGGCTGTATTTCTATTTTCGTTGATGGCCCATTTGACTTAGAACTTTTAATCATTTCAAAAAACGCTTGGTCGATTTTTTACTTATCATTTTTTTCAACTAGCTTAGCTTTTATAATTTTCTTTCGCCTAATTAGAGAACTTGGAAGTGTTACCGCATCTTCGGTAACTTTCTTTGTCCCAGCAGTTGCTTTGATTCTCGATATCGCAATAAACGGTCATTTATTGACATTATTCGAGGGAATAGGAACAATCATAATTTTTACGAGTATGTATTTTTTAAAAGAAAAAAAGGTCGTCTTACCTCGCTCGATATAATTAGAGTTTATTTAGCTTTTGCCCGTCATAACGGATCAGTATGTGGTCCGTCTTTCCGTAAGCACCAACTCCTACTTTTCTACAATCACCATTAACGAAAACAGATTTTCCGTACTTATCAAAAGACTTTAAATCTTTTGAAAATGTCGTACACATATTGGCCTGAAATATAGGGCGCTTTATTTTTGTGATGAGCTCAAAACACAGATCCTTCTCCCCATCGATATATTTAATAGGTCCCCACTTGGACCTATAATGCCAGCCCCAATAGGAAGGCCAAAATATAATATCTGGAAGACTATTCTGCTTAAAATAGGTGTATGCCGGGTCTTCGACTTCCCTGCAGATTAAAACTCCAACTTCAACACCTTTAACTATGGCGGACCTTTTCCCATTTTTTGGGTGTAATACGAGTTTCTCACTTGGAGTTAGCCCTTTTTTGTACACCACTAGGTCACCTCGATCGGAATTAAACACATAGACTGCTGAGTTACGTCTTTTACCATCGTTAGTTAGAGTCGGAATCATGATGCAAACGTTATTTAAATAAGCCTGATCTCTAATTTGATCTAGGTAGTAATCTATTTCACTAAAATCATAGGTTAATACCTCAGGATGGTAACCGCTTAAAAACGCTTCTTGAAAACAAATCAGATCTACATTTTCCCTACTGAACTTATCAATAGTAAATATTGCGTGATCGAAGTTCTTCTTCCAATCTAATGAATTTGGATACTGGGCTACACCTATTAATAAATCAGTCATCTTTGAATTCTCTCACCTATCAATTTCGTGTATTTTCTTCGACAGTGGGTAGTCCTTTAAATGCTTGTAGCTCCTCTAAGTCTTCGTCCCATTTCGCTCGACTTGCTGTAAACAAATGAGCTTTTGGCTTCATCTCTAGAGAAACATCTAAACTACCAGCTGGAACCACAAGTAGTTTCCCCTCATTCTGTAAACTAGGAACCGCTGAGCCACATTCGGAGCAAAAACTTTTAATATGTCTCGTATTAGCCAAGTTGAAAGTTTTAATAACTCTTTCTCCTGACAGCCAATTTAGCTTTGAAGTTGAAGAAAAAAGATTTGCTGAGTGAGCTGAACCCGTATCTTTTTGACAGAACTTACAGTGACACAGAAAGAAGCTTTCAAAGTCTCCCAAAACTTCATATTTAACTTTCCCACACAAACAAGAGCCACGAAAATTATTGTTCATTCTTTACCTCAGTGAAACCTTCATGAATAAATTTTTGATATATACTGCGCCCTACAGCTGCATCACATGCAGCGTACTCTATTTGAGCAGGAGTGATGCTATCTTTTTCCCAATTGGAAATCTTTGCTCCTTTAGAGAGTCGTTTACCTAAAACAATTGCTGTTAAGGCCCTCAAGCCGAAGTTTTCAATCTGTTTTTGTTTCGCTATTGTGGCAAGATCAACAAAGTTTTCCGCTTTAAATTTATATAATTTATTCAAAGCTTTTATATCGTCTCGGACAGCGACTCCAGCTTTCACAATATTTGGATCAGATAGGACTTCATAAAGCTCTTTAAGATCAAACAGTTTATTTAATCTGAAGAGGTACACAGTCGTCTCACTAGCTAACTGAAGCAGAGAGACATGATGACTCTCACCTTTTTTAAAAGCCGGCCTAGTTTCAGTATCAAAGCCTAAAATTTTTTCTGATTTTAACTCAAGAATGGCAGCCTTAGAATCATCATGAGTCTCAATAACCTTGATTTCACCGCTGTATTTATAGCGAGGAAGTTTATTTATTTCCTCTTTAGTAATTGAAGTTTTAAATGCTTGCATATAGGTATTTTTATACCATAGACAAAAAACTAGGGAAAGTCTGGGGCCCAAAGAAGCAGAGGACTATTTTACTTTTATAATTTTTGTATTTCTCCCTAAGGATGATCTGTATGTCTTATAAAGTCTAAAAGGTTATTTTTTAATTATAATTCAAAAATCATACTTAGGGAAAATCTTGGAGAAATATAGCTATAAAGTTTCTTTAAAAAATGGAACTAATGCATCTACAGCCTCACCAACAAATTTTTTGCCATCGTAAAGCTCCATATGATTTGCACCTTCAACAATATGAAGATTTTTCTTCTCACTTGCAGCTCTATTAACAAGGTCTTCACTCATCCACTTACTTCCAGCATTGCTGCCAGCGACTGCCATTAGAGGTTGTATTAAGAATGCCTCTGCCTTATTGTAGGCATCATAAGTCACTAGTTGGGTTAAACTTCTAGACGTTGCAAAACCTGGAGCAGTAGGATGCTGGCATCTATCGGTATGATAATACTCCCAAGCTTGTCTCAGTTCTTCATTTGGAGCATCTTCTTCTTTTAGAGGTGCCATAGGCATAATCGCTAATTCATTATTACTTGCATCAGCAGATCTCGCTTGTGCTCCACCTAAAAGATAAGGCATTGCATCTGCATCTTTAACACTTCCATCCCATCCATTTCTGAACATTGCACCGATATTTACAGCGCTAACAGTTCCAACAGATTTGATTCGATGATCATTAATGGCAGCATTTGCAGTATAGCCTCCACCAGCACATACTCCCATAGCTCCAATTCTTTCTTGATCAACATAAGATAGAGTTGTTAGGTAATCAATAACAGCACTAATATCTTCAGTTCTAATATAAGGATGTCCTAGTTGTCGAGGCTCACCTGTACTTTC
>CATLVA010000178.1 GCA_950060715.1 uncultured Oligoflexia bacterium
TAATTCAAGCTGGTGCCAAAGTTGATCATAAAAATAAGGACGGCGAAACAGCTCTTATGTATGCAGCAAAGTTTGGGTGTGCTGGTGGTGTGATGCAGATGATAGATGCCGGAGCCAACCCGTTTTTAAAGAATAAGAAAAACGTTTCAGCCTACGCTTTGATTGAATCCAAAAAGAATGGAGTATTTGATTATCTTGTGAAAAAAGAAGTTCTGCCAGCGCAAAAACCACTGGCAAAACGTTCATTAGCTTCTGAAAAATCTAAGCGTCCTGAAGCGCCAAAAGTACCTCACGAGTAACTTTGGCAGCAAAGGCTTCTGATATACCTGAAGGGTCTAATTTAGGAGCAAGCTCAACAACATCTGCACCAACAAAGTTTTTACCTTTTAATATTTTCATTAGGCGCATAAATCCGTGAAAATCTTCACCACCAGCTTCAGGAGTTCCTGTTCCCGGTAAATAAGCCGGGTCGAAAAAATCCAAATCAAGTGTGAGATAAATTGGTCTTGCATCATCAAGTGTACTTAATCTTTCAATGCATTCATTCAGACTCTTCGCTTGAGTGTTATGTTTTTCCATAAACTCGAATTCTTCTTTGAGTCCAGAACGAATTCCGTACTGGAGAAGACCATTTTTTTCGTCCATATGATCCCAAACTCGTCTAATGATCGAAGCATGGGAATATCTTTCATCAAGATAGCCGTCACGAAGATCAGTGTGAGCATCAAGATGAATGACAAATAGGTCTTCATAATTATCGAGGTACAGTCTAATTGGACCATAGCTGATTGAATGCTCGCCACCTAAGGTAAGGAATTTGATATTATCTTCTTTAAGCTTTAAATCTTTAGTTAACTCATGGAAGTAATCATTTGTTTTTTTCCATTGGCTTGGGTAGATCGGAAGATTCTGACAATCAAGAACTTTGTAGTCAGTTAGCTCGCGATCAAGATAGGGGGAATAAGTCTCTATTCCAAATGAACCGTCGCGAGTTCCATCGGGACCAAATCTGGCGCCGGGGCGATAAGACGTCGTACCATCGAAACAAAAACCAATGATATGAGTGGCGTTTGCTTCGATTGAGTCAGATAGAGTTGTTCCTAAAAAAGGTCGTGAAGTTTCAAGTTCTTCAATTTTTTTGATCATAAACCAGTCATTTTCTTGTGAAAATTACTAAGAGAAAATGCTCCTTTGTGCCAGTCTAAATTATACCACTTCAGATTTCTACTAACTGCATCCATATGATTTCTTTTTGCAGGTTTAATATCTGTTGGTTTAAAACGCTTTGATGAAAATCCAAAGGTCCAAAATACACCAGGGTAGATACACATAGGTGCATTAAAAGATTGAACAACAGGGAAGGCTTTTTGCATATTACGGTAAATCTTTTTGATTCCGTACTCGTCATAAAAAGGGTTTTCTGTTTGATTCATCATGATCCCATCTTCTGTAAGGGCGTCATAAACATCTTGATAAAAACTTTGAGTAAACAAACCTGATGCAAAATCTTCAGGATCAGTTGAGTCGATGATAATAACATCGTAAAAGTTCTTTTTCGTTTTAATGAATGCCATTCCGTCTTCTGGAAGAATATTAACTCTCTTGTCATCAAGACCCGAAGTACAATCAGGAAAATACTCTTTTGAGACTTCGATAACTCTTTCATCTATTTCTACCAGGTCAATCTGCTCAATATCTTGGTGCTTAACAAACTCTCTAACGACACCACCATCACCACCACCGATGATAAGAACTTTCTTACATGATCTTGAAACGGCATAAGGAATATGGGCCATAACTTCGTGGTAAACAAATTCGTCAATATCGGCCACCATCGTTTTACCATCAAGTAGAAGTAACTTGCCAATGGCTTCAGTTTCTACCACATCGATCTTTTGAAATTTTGATTGTTCGCTGTGTAAAACCTTGCGGATTTTCCATCCCATTTTCACTTTGCCGAAATAGGATTTCTCCTCAAACCAATTGTCATTTATCATAATTCACCTCTTTACTTTTTTTTACCCTGTTTGGTGCAAATTTTGAACTCAAAGTGGTCAAAAAAAAGCGAATATGAGATAATTATTGCGATTTGCGTTAGAAAGGAGACGGTATGTACATCGTAACAGGTGGTGCAGGATTTATTGGTTCAGTTATTATTAAGGCCCTTAATGATAGGGGAATAGAAAATATTTTAGTCGTAGACCGCTTAGAAAAGGATTCGAAATGGATGAATCTAAGAGGAATAAAGTTTCAAGAATACCTGCATGCAGATGAATTTATTCAACCTGATATGCTAAATCAAATTTTTGATGAGGGAGTCACTCAAGTATATCATATGGGTGCATGTTCAAGCACAACTGAAACAGACGTTGATTACCTCATGAAAAATAATGTTGAGTTCTCCAAGATTGTTTTTAGTTACTGCGCAGGTTACGACGTACCAATTTGTTATGCTTCTTCTGCTGCAACATACGGAGCCGGAGAACATGGCTACGACGATACTGAAGTTGAAAAACTCCAGCCTTTAAATCCTTATGGTTGGTCAAAGCAGTTGATGGATGAGTGGGCACTTCAACAAGATAAAGTTCCAACTAAATGGTATGGAGTGAAGTTTTTTAATGTTTATGGACCGAACGAATATCATAAAGGTTCCATGCGCTCAGTTGTCGTTCAAGCACACAAACAGATTAAAGATACTGGAAAAATGAAACTATTTAAGTCTTATCATCCAGATTATAAAGATGGTGAGCAGCTTAGAGATTTTGTTTATGTTAAAGATGTTGTTCAGGCGATGGTTAGGCTGATGTTTGAAGATCATCAAGGTCCAAGTGGACTTTATAATTTAGGAACAGGACAGGCGAGAAGTTTTAAAGACTTGGTTCTGGCAACATTTGCAGCGCTCGATAAGAGTGAAGCTATTGAGTATATCGATATGCCGGATCACTTAAAGGATCAATACCAATATTATACTCAGGCCAATATGAATAAACTCGCTCAGGCATTTTCTGATTTTAAATTCCATTCTCTAGAAGAAGGAGTTAAGGATTATGTTCAGAACTACTTAGAAAAACCAAATCAATTTGAGAGATCTCGCTAATGGCAGACTTTAAAGGCGGCGTGAAAGAAGCCGCCAAAATGTTAATGGGGTTAAGTGGGAGTGCTAGGTCTAAACTCTTAGAGGAGATTCGTAAAAAAGATCCCAGTATGGCCAAGCAGATTGAGTCGAGCCTTATTTCTATGGACGACCTTAAGTACCTGACACCGGGAATGTTGGTGGCACTTCTTCGCGAAGTGAATCTTGAAAAGTTTGGATTGGCTCTAAGGACTGTCGATCAAAATATCGTTGAAAAAATTTTAGGCCAAGTTTCAACTGGTATTAGGCTAGACATTGAAGATGGATTGAAAGGAAAACCTCGCGCGGTAAGCGAAGTTGAAGCTGCTCAAAATGAAATTCTCGATATTTTAAAAAAGAAAGTAGAGCAGGGACATATCGTAATTGATCCCGAGGAAAAATTAGTTTAAATGTTTTTTACTCATCCTATTCAATATGATCAGCCGGTTTACAGACCTCCTTCGGAGTGGCGATCTCTTTTGATTCAAGTGACCATTGGTTGTTCAAATAATATGTGTACCTATTGCGATATGTATCGCTCTAAAAAATATCGAGTGCGAGAACTTCCAGATATCATCGCGGAACTTGAAACATGTGCTCGGTCAAACTTGAATCCCTCTAAAATATTTCTTTGTGATGGAGATGCTCTAGGAGCTCCCATGGAAACTTTGGTTCCGGTGCTAGAGGCGATCAATCGTTTGTTTCCAAAAGTCGAGCGAGTAGGGATATATGCCACGGCTGAAAATATCCTCAATAAAACACCTGAGGAGCTTAGACTTTTATCTTCTTTAAAGTTAAATATTGCCTACCTCGGCCTTGAGTCAGGTGATGATAAAATTCTGCATATGGTAGTTAAAGGAAATACTGCTAAGGAGATGACGGAAGCTTCGCTTAAAATTAAGGCCAATGGATTTAAACTTTCTACTATTGCAATGCTTGGAATTGGAGGAAAGAAGTTTTCAGCCAACCATATAGAGAATACCGCTAAGATTTTAAGTGAAACTAACCCTGAGTACTTCTCATTTCTCACGACATTTGCTGTTCCAGGCACACCCTATCATAGAATGGTGGAGAGAGGTTCAATTGAGCCTTTGACTTCGAAAGAGTTATTAATTGAGATGCGTGAAATATTGGCGAAGGCTAGCTTTGATCTAAATCCAGTATTATTTCGTGCTAACCATGTCTCAAATGCTCGCCCGATTGGAGGAGAGCTGCCCAGAGATAAGGACATGATCTTGGCAGAGCTTGATGAGTGGATTCGCCAGACTCCTGAAGGTGTTTATCCAAAAATGCCTGCTTCTATGTAGTGAACAAAATACACCATGTAAATTTCGGCCCTAAGTCCCCATAAAGTGCAGAATTCTGCTATATTTCAGAAATGCTTAAGGTCCTATTTGTTCTAATTGTTTCTATTACTAATTTATCCGCAAAGGAAATTAACCTATCGGCATTTAAAGATAGTGAAATGGGAATCGGAGATCGAGTGATCTCGTTCTTTAAATCTAGCTATGTTAAATCTTATAAGACCCAGCACCTCACTTATGAAATTCATTTAGACTCTAATTTTAAGGATGCAGAAACTCTCGTT
>CATLVA010000179.1 GCA_950060715.1 uncultured Oligoflexia bacterium
AATCGGCAATAAAAGCTTCAAATGAAGTGAAAGATGGTCCAAATTCCAACTACCGCTTACGTGGAGTTCGCTACCTATGATGGTCTATGCTCTTTATCAACAGGCATATCCTTAATTCCTAAAATATCTTCTACTTCTTTTTCAATTGTCACTGCTTGTTCATACTTATTAAGTCCACGACAAATACATATGTCATCGGCCTTTCCAGTAGTTTGGGCCATAACTCTATAAGCATATACAGGTCGGTTGTTTTTCTTATAAGCGCTATAGTACTCAACATAGAGCTGGGTAATAGCTGAAGCATCAATATCTTTTTTATCTCCAAACCAAGGAAGTGGACGAGAAATCGTGCTTATTTTTCCTGCACTTACCATTATATAAGTTCGATTAAAAAAAGACGCCAATGCCCAATATCCCGTAACAAAACCAATAGTAGGATGAGTTAAAAAAATGACATAGGCTGGGTTGAATTCTAATTTGATTTCACCAGCAGCGATAAGACTACCTATAACAACCCAAGTAATACCATTCCACATGAGAGCAAAAATAAGTGCAAAATGATTTTTACTCCATTTAAAACTTATTGAAATACCTCGGTGATCCCGAAAGCGCGTGATTGAGTTTGGATCGACTCTCGCAAACTTCTCTCTCAAAGGAGTGCTGTTCTGCTGTGTCTGGAGAGCGATATACGCATCACAAGATGGGCAGTTAAAAAAACTTTTATCTGCCGTTAATGAACTCTCATTTAACGGCCACTGGCATTTCGGACAATTTTCAATAATCATAACTACTTATCGGTAGGCTAAATAACAAGCTTGAATCATGACATATCCTGCTTTTTTCGATATTCTGCCTATATGTACAAACTTCGTCCTTACCAACAGCAAGCTGTCGATAACACACTTGAATACTTCAGAAAATCTAGAGAGCCTGCCGTTATCGTGCTCCCTACAGGAGCGGGTAAAAGTTTAGTCATTGCTGAGATTGCAAAGATTGCAAAAGGACGCGTTCTCGTCCTAGCTCACGTAAAAGAATTAGTTGAGCAAAATTATTTAAAATACACTTCTTATGATCTAGAAGCTGGGATTTTTTCAGCTGGATTAAATAAAAAGCAAAGTTCCCAAAAAGTAATTTTCGGAAGCATTCAATCTGTGGCGCGTGCCTCTGATAGTTTTTTTGAAGATTTCACAATTCTAATCGTAGACGAATGCCATCGAATTAATAGCGAAGGTGAAACTCAATATGCACAAGTCATAGACAAACTTAAAAAGGCGAATGCAGGTCTTTGTATTCTAGGCTTGACTGCGACCCCTTACCGAATGGGAATGGGATGGATCTACGAATACTCATTTCAAGGTGAAATGAAGTCCCAAGAAAAAAAATTCTTTAAGCATTGTATTTTTGAATTAACTCTTGAGTACATGATAAGAAATAAGTACCTCACGAATCCAATTAAGATTGATCTTCCCGTAACGAGTTATGATTTTTCTCAAATCAGCGAAGCAGATAAGCTATACACCATTGCAGAAGTTGAAGACCTTCTAAAGCAACAAAAAAGACTGACTCCACTTATCATTAATAATATTGTAGACATAACAGAATCTTATGACCGAAAAGGCGTCATGATTTTTAGTAGCACGGTAAAACATGCTGAGGAGATTTTAGGCTACCTTCCCGAAGGACAAGCCCAAATTGTTACTGGGAGCACAGACCAAGCAGAGCGAGATCAAATTATCGAAGATTTCAAAGCTCAAAAATATAAGTACTTGGTTAATGTCTCAGTACTAACGACTGGTTTTGATGCTCCTCATGTAGATGTTATTGCACTACTTCGCCCTACAGAGTCTGTGAGTTTATATCAACAGATCATAGGACGTGGACTCCGGCTACATCCAGGGAAAAAAGACTGTTTCATTCTCGACTATACTGGTTTGAGTTTTGATATTTACTCACCGGAGATAAGTGACAAAAAGCCAAGTAAAGAATCTGAGCCAGTCATCGTGACATGTCCAAAATGTAGTTTCGATAATTATTTTTGGGGTATAACTGATAATGAAGGAAACCTTATCGAGCATTACGGCCGAAAATGTCGAGGTGCTACTCATGATGCTCACACCTTAGAAATTACTCCCTGTGGTCATCGCTTTCGTTTTAAGCTTTGTCCAGGCTGTGGAGAAGAAAACGATATCACTGCCAGAGAGTGCGAAAAATGCCAAGGTGTACTCATTGATGCGGACTCGAAACTCAAACAAGCTCGTCTTTCTAAAAATGCTCATATCTTAAAACCTGATAGTGTTGAAATGTCTCAAAGACAAGACAAAGCAGGAAACAGTTATCTTGAAATCAAATACTTTGACTACGATGCGAAGTACTTATCAGAAGTTCACTATTTAAATAATGCCACTAGCTTAAAAAAGTTCAGCGTTAATTTCTTACGCTCCCACTTGCGTAGACCTGAGCTAACTTTTGTCCCTGCTGATCCACAAGAGGTCATTAAATACCAAAAACTCTATCGAGTGCCCGCATTTATTATCGCACGAAAGAATGGAAAATTTTGGAAGATTACGGAAAAAATTTTTTCAGAAGAGCTTAGCGGCCGCTATCAGGATTAAAATGGGGCCTTATTCAAGGCCCCGAAAATTGAATTACTTTTTATTTACATAATAGATTGAAGGAATAAAGCTTCCTTTTCTTACTTCGTTGCAATAGCTATAAACCGCTAATCTGTTGATCTTTGCAAACTTTGCAATCACTTCATCTTTCTTATCAAGACATACTTGCAGGTCGGTATACATTACCCCTTGGTAGTTTTTAACAAGACCTGAAAAAGATCCACCAGTCGGATCTAAATAAATGAGAATTTCATTAGCTTGCGAATAACCCACTTCATCATCACAAAATTTATATGTGAGATCGATATTTGCATCAGAGAATCCCCTCTCAATATTAATCTCTTGATCAAGACAGTCATTTTTTACAATTCTTGTATTGATAACTTCAAGAGACTTGCTGAAAATTCCTCTGTAAAAGAAGCTTGCTTTATAACCTTTATCTCCTTTAAGTGATTTGAATTCTCGACACTCCTTAAGCAGAGTAGACATACCCTGTTTAGAAACCATTTTACTAATTTCACTCATTTGTGTTTGACATGATTTTAAAGATTTGAATTCTGCTCCTAATCTTAATTCTCTAATCATAGAATGAGAATAATCAACATAATGAAGGTTGTAGCGACTTCCACTACAATAAGCAGCAACAACAATATCTTTTTCAGAATTCATCACCTGTGCACCCAACATTGCTTGATTTTCACAAGCTGATTGAGTGGCGAACTGATACTCGTATTTATCAATCGTTTCAGTGATTGGAGATTCGTAATTAAATACAATTTGCAAATGATTTTGCCCGATAGGTTTACAATACCCATCAAATACAATGAAGCCTGGAAGTGTACCAAGAGCATCGGTTATTTTAACATATTCCGCCTCACAATTTCTTTGCTCTTCCAGCTTAAAAGTTTGCCCAGAGTATTGCTTAGTATACTCATATGAAAAAGCCTGCGCACTCACTAGACATAAAACTAGTAATAATCCTTTCATAAAATTCTCCCCTTTTTTAAAATACTATCTAGCCGGCCAAGACCATGTCAATTAACACTAAGCAAAAGTCGGATTTGTGGTAGAATAGAAGGATGTTTACAAGAATTTGGATATATTTTATAGAAACATTTAAGTTGCCAAGTCGATTAGCGCTTACCGTCTTAAATGTTTTCATAATTCAACTTTATACGATCAACCAATTTGATCCCTATCTTTTTTTGATTGGATCAGTGGTACTATTTTTTTCTCTTCTGTATTATCGTATATGCGACGAATTTAAAGATGAGGAAACAGATAAAATATTTTTTCCTGATAGGCCTCTTCCATCCGGTAGAGTAAAAAAAGAAGACCTAAAAGGTTTAAGACTATTGGCTGGATTCTTTCTACTTAGTTTTCCTCTACTCTCTTTACCTAGCGTACTTTGGGGCTACTTTGTATTTATAGATTGCCTATTGATGCAGTTTTATTTTTTTGTTCCAAAGAAAATGGAAAAAAATCGTATCCTTGCATTTGCAACTCATGCACCATACGCAATTGTAGTAAACTTCTATCTGGTTGCACTTCACTGTCTCCCTAATAATATCCCGATTCTTTCTTCTCAAAATATTGCTCTTATCATAGCACTATCTATTCCTGGTTTTCACTGGGAGGTTATTAGAAAAACTTTTATTAGAGAACGCCCGGGCTATCAAACATATTCAAGCCTACTAGGGTATCAGGGCGCGATTTTTTTGAGTTTAGTCTTTTTTATTCCTATCACGATTGCCTTAAAAATAATCTTATTGAAGGTTTACTTCATACCACTTGTCACTTTATTTATTGTTTATGGTGTTCATATTTGGGGGTTGGGACTTCATGAAAAAGAAGGAAGCATAAGCTTACAGGCAAAATCAGAATTCATATCGACCGTAATCGTCTTGGTACTTCTGTGGCAAGGAATAAAAGGCATATGATCCTCAATGCCAGTGATAATTTTGATAAATTTCATCAGTACGCAGGGGGAAAAGCAACCAGTCTGAAGCGCCTTTACGACTGTGGTCTAAATGTCCCCCATTTTTATGTGGTCGACACTCGCCTTTTTG
>CATLVA010000180.1 GCA_950060715.1 uncultured Oligoflexia bacterium
CCACGTAGTGTTCTCTCTATTGAAGCGCTGAATGAGTTGGAACAGACAACCGCCAACTGGGGAGCCTTCAGACATGAATTTGATAAGTCTCATCCTCTTTTGAAGTTTACTTCTTTTTATTCAAATTTTGTTAGAGGTGGACGCGGTATATTTTATTTGGATCACTGTATCTTTTTTAAACGAGAGTTTGCACCTGATGTGCTTAAGCTTAAAAATATGGAGATATTTGAAGACACAGAAATTAGCTTAATTCTTCGGGCCAAAGCAAAGCCGCGGCTTTTAAAGAGCACTTCAACCACTTCGGCCATTCGTTTTGAAAAGAACGGTGTTTTTAAACAAATACTACTCAATCAAAAGATGAAGATCCTTTACCATTTAGGAAGACACCATCAAGAAATGAATCGAAACTACGAGCAAAATTTAGGACTAAATAATGACTTTGACGCTTGAACAAACGAGACCTTTAATCTTTGTTGGTCTGACTCTTTTTATGTTCATACTTCAATGGTGGAAACCCTCTTATAAACACCTGTTCGGAAAAAGACTTCTTACCAATTATTCCATGCTGGTTTTGAGTATCGGTCTTTTGAAAATCGTTTTTCCTGCAGGCCTTGCTGCAATTTCAGAGAAGATTGATGTATTCCCTTGGCACCTATCTAATTTTTCTATCGCTCTGGATTTTATTCTGACTCTTATCATTTTTGACTTGGCCATTTACTGGCAGCACAGACTATTTCATCGAATCAAATGGCTATGGAACTTCCATGCCATCCATCATTCTGATTTAACGCTAGATGCGAGTAGCGCCGTTCGTTTTCATCCGGGAGAAATTGCCATCTCAGGTGGATACAAATTACTATTAATCATAATCATCGGCCCTCGACTTGAGACCTTTCTTACCTATGAAATTTTGCTATCATCTTTCGCGATATTTAATCATTCTAATTTCAAAATTCCCGAGAATTTTGAGTCAAAACTTAGGTATTTATTTGTCACCCCCCAAATGCATTATCCTCATCACTCTCCTCACATAGAGCACACGAATACAAACTACGGAAATATATTTTCTTTTTGGGATAAGCTTTTTAATACCTACAACAAATCTAAGAATTCGAACTTCGGTCTAAATGAGTTTCCAAAGGAGGAGTACTGGAGAAATATCCGGTATCCATTTGATCAAGAGAGTTAATTATTTTTTATTACTGGAGTAATGAGCATCGACAAAATTAATGAAATCTTCTGAATCCATCTGAACATAAGACTTAAGTATCTCAGCGATCTCAAGTACACAACCTTGAACAACTTTTCCGGATTTATGTTCGCTAATTTCAGGATAATCATTGGAAAGATTACGTAATGATAAGTCTAATTTATAAAGAGTATTGTTAATCTTATGTGCCACTAGATTTTTAGATTTTGAAAATGAATCTTTCGCCATTTTGCACACTTCCTCATTAGACCATTTTATTCTATTAATACTGAGTTTAATCATTGTTTCATAGAATCATAACTCTAATCAAGCTAATTTACACTAAAGTGCTTGGTCTTAAGAAATCATTTAAGTCGGTTATCTCATTATTTCATGAAATTTTGCCACATATTTCAAGAGGTTTTCTGGAGCGTGTGCTCGTTTCCAATTTCCTGCTGTAAACTTATTTGCTTCACCCATCGTTGGATAACTGTGGATAGTTCCAAGGATATCATTGAGACCTTTTTTAAACTTCATAGCGCTGATAAATTCAATCAAAAGCTCACCAGCATTTTTTCCCACGATAGTGGCCCCTAAAATGGTATCTGAGCCTTTTTTAGTGATTACTTTTACAAATCCCTGAGCGCTCCCTTCTGCGATTGCACGATCAAGATCGTCAATTCCATGCTTCGTTACTTCATACTCTATTTCCTCGGCTTGGCATTGACGTTCATTTTTTCCAACAGTAGCGATCTCCGGATCTAAAAAAGTACACCAAGGAATAACACTATAATCAACTTTGAATTTTTTAAACTTACCAAAAAGACCATTAACAGCGCAGTACCATGCTTGATGAGAAGCTGTATGTGTTAATTGATAAGGGCCTGTAACATCTCCACAAACAAAAATATTTGGATAATTGGTTTGTAAAAACTCATTGGCTTCAATTGTTCCGTTATCTCTTAGTTTTATATCTAAGTTCTCAAGACCAAAACCCTTTGTATTTGCTTTTCTGCCCACGGCCACTAATATTTGGTCAAACTCGATATCCACCTCAGAGCCATCATACTGACAGGTTAATTTACCTTGCAATACCTTCACTGCTTTATGCCTGGTCAGTACACTGACTCCCTCTGAAGTTAGCTTTTCTCTAGCAAACTTGGAGACATCCTCATCTTCTTTACTTAGTAATACTTCACCCATCTCAACCACTGTTACTTTCGAACCAAGCCTTTGAAAACTTTGCGCCATCTCTAAACCGATTGGTCCTCCACCTAAAACCACCAGTCTCTTTGGAAGCTCACGCAATTTCCACAAATTATTTGAAGTGAGAAAATCAATTTCTGTAAGTCCTTCGATATTTGGAATAAAGGGAGATCCTCCAGTTGCGATTGTGATATTTTTAGTGGTTAAAATTCTCTCTCCAACTTTAACCTCCCAAGGAGAAATAATCTCTGCTTCTCCAGTGACGCATTCAACTCCAAGGCTGGTGTAGCGCTCTATAGAATCATGAGGTTCAATTTTAGTTATGACATCCTGTATTCTTTGCATCACTTTTGGAAAATCAATTTCTACGCTTTGAGTGTTTATGCCAAATTTAGAAGCTTCTCTTGCGGCATGCGCTGCTTTAGCAGAACTAATAAGCGCTTTTGATGGTACGCAGCCTGTATTTAAGCAGTCACCACCCATTTTATCTTTTTCTATAAGCGCAACCTTTGCCTTTACTGCTGCAGAAATATAGGACGTAACTAGACCAGCGGAACCAGCTCCAATGACTACCATATTGTAGTCATAGCTCTTTGGCTTTTTGTGGTTCTTATAAACTTTTAATGCTTTAAAATAAGAAATAGCTTTCTTGGCCAGCAATGGAAAAACTCCTAAGAGTACAAACGATCCAATGAGTTCAACTGATAAAATCCCTTTAAGTGACTCTAGTTGCGATAACTGAAGCCCGGCGTTCACGTACACAAATGTTCCCGGTAGCATTCCTATCTGCGAGACAAAGAAAAATTTTGTCAGAGAAATTTTTGTCAGTCCCATAGCAAGGTTAATAATAAAAAATGGAAAAATTGGAATTAGCCTTAAACTAAAAAGATAAAAGGCTCCTTCTTTTTCAACCCCTTCATTGATTTTCTTTAATCGCTGAGCGTATTTCGATTGAACAGTTTCTTGCAAAACACCTCTAGCAATTAAGAAGGATAAACTCGCCCCAATGGTGCTTGCAAAGGATACGATTAATAAACCTTCCCATAAACCAAATAAGGCTCCTCCTAGAAGAGTAAGCACTGTTGCTCCAGGAATTGAGAGAGCTGTTGAGATAACATAAATAATAAAATAAATTCCAATTGTGAGCGCAGTGTTTTGAGCATAGTAATTTTGAAATTCGCGCTGATTTTCTTTTATGTAATCAAAAGTGAGGTACTGATCAAGACCAAAATATTTAATTAAACCAAAGGCGATAATTGCAGATAATAAGATAACTAGCTTTTTCTTCATAACAACTCCCATTATGAGTGTATCAAGATGCTATAATCTTACACTTAATAACGAAAATTGTTTTTTTAGATTAAATTGAGACCTACTTAAAATGAAACCAGTCTTTCCATATATCTTTCTCACCATAAGTTAGCTTTAGCATGAGCATAGATATCCATTGAGGCTCCACGGGTGCTTTCAAAGGATGCATTCGGCACTCATTTGGCATCTTATCTGCTTTTTTATTATTACATTTCTCGCAGGCAGAAACGATATTATCCCAACTAGTAGGTCCGCCTTTACTCCTCGGTATAACATGATCAAGGGTTAGGTCAATGGACTTAAATCTCTTAGCACAGTACTGGCAGGTGAAGTCATCACGATAGAAGATATTTTGACGATTAAACTTCACCGCCTTAATTGTTCCCATTTTTGTGAATAAGCGCATGACCTTGGGAAGCTTGATACTTGTTGAAGGTGAGTTGATCTCGATATCTGAGTGGTGTTCTACGACCTCTGCTCGTTGAGTAAAGAAAAGCGTGAGAGCCTTTCTCCAGTCTATCATCTGCAGCGGATAGTAACTTGAATCCAATAAGAGGGTTTGCCTCATAAAAGATCTCCTCCCCTCTATTTTACCCTAAATTTGCCTAAATCCGTACCCCATGGGCAGATCACACCCCTTTCCAACGCAATTTTCATTATTTAGCTCAAAAATGTTAGTTTTTTATAGACGATAAATTTCAGTTTTGTTAAATTATTGCTCTCATGCACAGGTGGTGGAATGGTAGACACGCACGGTTGAGGGCCGTGTGGGCGCAAGCCTGTGAGGGTTCAAGTCCCTCTCTGTGCACCATTATTACAAGTCCTCGAACCAACATTTTTGATTCTTCTCCCTTAATGGTGGACTGCACTGCACTCAACAGTTACTGACAGGCATATAGAACTCTCAATCGGTAATTTTTAAAATTCTTATATCCGTAAGCTCGCTT
>CATLVA010000181.1 GCA_950060715.1 uncultured Oligoflexia bacterium
AGCCAGTAAAATGACTAACAATTTCATCCTTGATCCTATTTCCATTTAGTTTTTCCTATGCAAGACTAACAACATCAAGATTATGTGTACAGGATTAACGCGATGAGAAATAATTTTAAATTATCGATCCCATTGGCGATCGTTATTACTTTAGTGGCCGTAATTTATCAAAGAAGTACCGGGCCAACATATCCAAAAAAATATGACCTAAGAGGTGATATCACAATTAAACTTCCAAGATCTCATGGAGGAGAAACCAACGCACCAGTTGAAATTCCTAAACTGACTAAAGAGATGAGTGCGACTCTTACTTATAAGAGATATCCTACAAATGATGAGTGGCACACAGTTGAGTTAGAGGATAAAGGAAATAGGCTAACGACTGAACTCCCTAATCAACCACCTGCTGGGAAACTAATTTATTTTATGGAAATTAATTATGGAGATGGTGTGCAAAATCTTGCGAGTGCACAAGACCCAATTTATATCCGTTATAAAGGAGCAGTTCCTACTGTAATTCTTGCCCCTCATGTTGTTTGCATGTTTTTGTCTATGTTATTATCAGTCGTCGCCTTATTCGAAGCTCTTTTTGGAACGCAATCGTTTAAGCTAGTAGGAAGACTAACTCTTGGATGTCTTTTTGTTGGTGGGATGATTCTTGGGCCTTTGGTGCAAAAATATGCTTTTGGCGTGTACTGGGCGGGCTTTCCATTTGATTGGGATCTAACAGATAATAAACTTTTAATTGCAGTGATAGCTTGGACTACTGCCGTTATTTGGACTTTTAGAAAGTCGACAAAATGGCCAACAGTAATTGCAGCTGTTGTGTTATTTGCCGTTTATAGCATCCCACATTCAATGCAGGGTAGTGAATACGATTATAAAGCTGGTAAAGTAATTACAGATAGGGATTAAAATGAAGTTAAAATTTTTGGCATTAGCGGGATTGATTTCTTTCTCTCAAAGCTCTTACGCCAAATGGCTATGTCACGAGACCGCCTCCATTAAAGAACAAGATACGATTTTAACTTGCGGGGTAGGTGAAGCAGATCTTGAATCAGTGGCCAGGGAAAAAGCCTTTCATAATGCGAAAAAAGAATTTGATCTTCTTTGTGGAAACGATATCAACTGCTCCGGTTTTAAGACAGAAGTAAATCCTCTAAGAAATTCTTGTGAAAAAAGAGATGGCCAATATAAATGCTACCGTGGATTAGAATTTAGAATCACAAAGGTTAGAGGCTCTTCAGGTGATTTACAAAAACTGGATAAGGAGCTGGAAAGAAAACAAAAAGAATACGAGCTGGCGCGAGAAAAATACGAAAAGAAAAAACAAATAGAAGAGCTTAACCGCAAAATAGAAGATAATGATTTTAATAAAACTGAAGGACAGCGCGATTATAGTGTCCCTCAAAACCTTATCATGTTAGGTGTTTTAATAGATTTTTCATCTTTTACTTTTTTGGGCGATTACAGTGGGAACTATTTTAACGTAGGGTTTGTGGCGAAATACTCAGCTTTTAAGCAAGTCATGTTTCAACTAAAAACAAGTAATATCTCAGGAACAGAAACTGATCTTAGTGATGAATCTAATTTTTCAATATACGACACTCCACTTTCGTATCAAACAGACGGAAGATTAACCACTTTAAGTGTTCAATACTATTTCAGTGAATTTCGCGAAAGACCTGATTTTAATTGGTTTGTGGGTTTTGGTATCGGAAGATTTAATTATGACTATACTTACGAGTACGAAGACGAAAGCTTTGATGTTTTAACTCAATCGGGCTCAATTGAAACTGGTGTGACTCAGATTAGTTTTGGGGAACAACTGCCGGAGCATTTAATGACGATCGAGAGCTTGGGTATGAGTTTGGATTTGAGTACAACTCCATGGGGGAATCTGAGACTTAAGGTATAGAGTATATTTCATCTATCTACGCAGCTCTTCTTTGGGGCTTTTAGCTAGTTTCGCTAAACTTAACTTAGCGAAATAAATTCATTGAATTTATAATTCCTATCGGAAGACTTCCGGCCTTCAAAAATTCCGCCTCAATTTGAGTTAGGCGAATTGGTGGGTATCGGTGTTCAAGTACTGCTTTTAAAAATTCGGATTCTTCTTTGCAGGCGTAGGCTATTCTCAAGGTGAGCTGATAGATGAGGTCTTTGTCGTCTGCGATCCTAAAGCAAACTTTGGATTCGCCTAATTCATCTTCATGGCCCTTCACTAAATTAAAGACCTCAATTAAGTTTTCTTCTTGCATGATTTATCCTCACTTAAGTAGTCACATAATTTTACCTCACGATTTTTGAGCTTCGCTATATGAGGATTGCAATCTCTAAGTCCTTGTTTAAACGAAAAATAGTATTTATTTAGGGAAACGAAAATTATTGAACAGGCTTGATTTTGACAGGATTAAGTGGCGAAACCCTAAAAGGGCCTCGCCATATGCCTTATTCTCTAGAGAGCTTAAGCATTTTTTCTACTATACTAAAGATGACTTCAGGCTGAGGTCTAAAAGGGTAATTACCGTTTTCATCAACCTCTGCTGAGAAATCAAGGTTGGTTTGATAACTCGCACTGATGGCAGCACTTGCCCAAGACTTTGGAAGCGCTTCATGTTTTGCATCCCAGTCTCCCGTTAAGTCTTTTTCAAAATAAGCAACCGGTTTAATTCCTTTAGGCGCGTACCAAAGAAAATCTGGCTTATCACCTGCTACTTCTACAAATTCGGTATTACGTCCACGTCTTCTTCTTTTTAAATCATTGACCCATTCACCACCAAGAATATTTCCTTGGGCGTCTAATTCTAGATCATAAGAGAATTTACGTTCTTTATATTTTTGAATGTCGGCACTCTTAGCGATACCTTTTCCTAAAAAGCGGTAGTCTACAAAAGTCATATTCATTTCAACACCTAGGATATAACGGGTTTGGGGATGTCTAAACTCAGCTCTTTTATCTTCAAAGCTTCCCACCGCCATCATCGCATCTTTTGCTGTTGGATAGTAGCGATTGTCAGAAACATTAAAATAAGAGACTGCATATCCAGAAGTAGGATGATTATTAACCTTAGCATTATGATCGATATCTACTACTAGTGCCTGCTTATGACGTCCCATTAAATTAGTCATAATAAGGTGATAGAAAGCTGGGTTTACATCTTCACAATTTGTGAGCTGGTCATCTTTAGACCTTATTCTTCCGGTTGAGCGATCAAGGGCGATACCTTTTTTACGGCAAGCATTTCCAATCATTGGCATCACATCTTTTTTCATCCAATCTTCTGGGTTGACTGATGTTTGCACACGATCGTCTTGCATAAAGGCCCTCGTGTTATTAGCGAAGGCAACTGTCATAAGCGCTTTTATATCATTAGGATAAAATGGAATCTGATACTTTCCATCTGCAGAGGTAAGGGTAATCGTTTTTTGAGGGGCAGGGTGAGAGACAGCAGCCGGTGACCAGCCATGACACATTCCAGTCCATTGAGTATGTCTTCCAAAACGAGCTCTTAGAAAATCTGCCATCTCAATAGATCGGTACGAAAACGAAGTTTCATTTCTAAAATTTCCAATGAGAAGATCGTATTTATCTGCTGGGGATAGGGTGGCTATATGATCTGGGTTTAGTTCAGAATTATAAGCACCGATCAATTTTTTTCTATTAGAGGTGTAGCTAAATTCACCTTTAACAAAGGAGATGAGCTTTCCTGTTTTTTGGTGATAATTGTTAGCGGCAAATCCACGGTTGGCCGGAAGAAAAGAAGAGGTCCAAGGAGACTCCTCCATTTCAAAAACTCTTAATCCTGCACGGTCTAGATCAAAGATATTAGAAACCACATCTTTTCCGCGACTGAATTTTTCAACAGATGCTAGGTCCAGTTCGGCGCTATAAGAGTGAGAAGTAAGTAAACATAAAGTAAATAAAATTGATTTTTTCATAAGTTAACCTTTGTTAATTTTAACCTTTGTTAATTTCAATGGCGCGGGTTATACACGAAAAAGGAATTAACATGTGTTAAATTGAAAACTTTATAGGCTACACTTATTTTTATCGATTTTTACTGCTGCTCCTAGATCATAAACGAGTTCACCGCCTTCATGAGCGGTCTTGAAAAGCCAGTAATTACAAGTAATTAACGAGACAAGTGTGAGATACTTTATAATGGTATGGCCTCTTTTTAGGAAGTTTTGACTTAGCCAAATGGCGCTAGTTAAGATCGCAAATACCAGCGTATATTCCCCCCAGATCTCATGTTTTGAGGCTTCAATCAAACTACAAAGTTCAGGCTTCACAATATCCAAGGCCATATCACCTAAAAAAAGCGTCGGTAAAATTAACGCCGAACCCGTAAAAAGTAGGAATTCAAAAATGGTTTTAAGCGGTGTTTTTTTGGTCATCAAATAGGCCACAAACACTAGAAGACTTAGGCTTAGGCAAGCGATAGGGAAGTGGGATATTGCGGGGTGTAATAGCTCATCACGAATCATTATGATAAAAATAATGGATTCAAAAAAGGATGTCTAATGATTAAATTGCTCTTGGTATTTGCACTTATATCCAATTCTGTTTTTGCACAAAATAATATGAAACAAATGGTTGAGTTTCTGGCCGATGATAAGCTAGAAGGAAGAAAACCAGG
>CATLVA010000182.1 GCA_950060715.1 uncultured Oligoflexia bacterium
TTTTAAAAAAGAAGACTCAGGTCCTTTTAGTTCCACATACTAAAAGTAGTTCGATAAAGCCTGAAGGTGAGTATTTTGAAATCTCTCAAATTAAATTTGGTAACAAGGTAATCGCGAGGCTTACTGGTATTGAGGATAGAAACCAAGTCGAGGCCATGATTCCTTTTAGTATTCACCTGAGCCGAGACAAATTTCCGGCACTAGGGGAGGGTGAGTTTTATTATTTTGATCTTATAGGATTTCAGGTAGTGGGCGATGACGGTAAAGAGTTAGGGAGCGTCGACAATTTCTATGAAAACAATGATCAACTTATTTTAGTTTTGAAAATCAATGATGAAATAATTGAGCTTCCTTATGTGGATCATTTTTTTCCCGCAAAAGATCTTACAAAAAAAATATTGGTAGTGAATCTTCCGGAGGAGTTATGATTCGAAGAATTTGGTGCCTTACCATGTTTGAAAATTATTTTAATGAGTTCATTGATATTGGAGTCATTGGTCAAACATTTCGAGGAGAAAGAGGAGACGATTTGAAATTTGAATTTCATCCCGTTTCAATATCAGATTTTTCACCAAAAGGTTTTAAAGGGGTGGATGATTCTCCTTATGGTGGTGGAATTGGCATGATTATGCGTGCAGATGTCTTAAAGGAAGCTCTTGTTAAAGGTGTGGTTGAAGCTGGCGGTTATAGCTCTGTGGATGAATTGCATGTGGTGTGTCCGGCGCCTCGAGGAAAGAGCTGGAATCAAGAATATGCTCAAATATTTGCCAAAAATCATTTTTCAACAGATTCAACTAAAGATTTAGTATTTATTTGTGGTCGCTATGAGGGAATTGATGAAAGATTTCTTAACAACTACGTAAACGAGTTCATATCACTAGGAGACTATATTTTAACGGGTGGAGAGCTTGCGGTAATGGTTATATTAGACTCTGCATTGCGATTTGGGCCTGGTATTTTAGGAAATAAGCTCTCAGCTTTTGATGAATCCTTTGCTCATGGTAAACTTGAATATGCACTTTACACCAGACCTTTTGAGTTCGAGGGAATTGAAGTTCCTCATGCTCTAAAAAATGGTCACCATAAAGAGATTGAAAAATTTAAGGTTGAGTCGGCTGATGAAATGACGAAAAAGTATCGTCCCGATTTATGGCAGAAACTGAAAAATAGCAAAAGCGAGTAGTATGACCAAGACAGAGAGTTTAGAAAAAATGCTTTTGAGTGAAAAAGTCAAAACTCTTTGGGCCGGAGCGCCTACGTCAGTAATTGTAGGAAGTGCAGCTGGTATTTTCAGTGCAGCTATCATTTTTCAACAAGTAAATCAGGTCTATTTATGGACTTGGCTTTCAGCTCTTATCATCACAGGAGCGATTAGATTTTTTCTAGCGTTCAAATTTCGAAAACAGCCAGATGGTATAGATTGTGATAAATGGCTAAACCTATATTTTTATTCGACTGCCGCGGTTGGAACAGTATGGGCAATGATCTGCTTTTTTGTATTTGGTCAAGTTGATCCTGAGAGAGAAACGATAATTAGTACAGTTATTTTGGCCATGTCATGTGGTGGGGCGATTTCAAGTATTGCCGATAAAAAAACGGCGGTCTATTTTTCACAAATTATAATTGTGAGCTACTCAGTAAATATTTTATTGAAACAGACTCAAATTGCATTTTTACATATTTCTTCTGTTCTTTTTTTCTTAGTCTTTGTCTTTAAGATGATTTCTCAATTTAATAAACTCTATGAAAATTCCAATTCAATGGCGATTGAGTTGCAAGATAAGTATGAGTTAGAACAAGAACTTCAAAAAGAAAAGAATCATGCTTTTCAATCCTCTAAGCTGGAAAGTCTAGGTGAAATGGCAGCGGGTATCGCCCATGAAATTAATAACCCACTAACTGTTTCTCTAGGTAAAATTCAAATGCTTAGAAAGAGGGTGGGAAGTGAAGATGAAAAAGTTCTAAAACTGTTAGAGAGTATTGAGGATTCTAATGTTCGTATCTCAGAAATAGTTTTTAGTATGCGGAATCTTTCAAGAATGAACGATGAAGTCGAACTTAATGCATTTTCTCCGGAAGAGTTAATTAAAATTGTTTCTCCTATTATAGCCACTAAAATTAAATGGAATGAAGTTCATTTAGATATTGCCATGAAAGAAGCATCTGTAATGGGGAACAAGGGAGAGATTTCTCAAGTTATGATTAATCTTATCCACAACGCAGTTGATGCAATTGTTGAGCAGGATGAAAAAGAAAAATGGATAAACGTAACAGGAATTGTTGATGACGGTATTTATAAAATTAAAGTCGTTAATCCTGGAGAAAAAATTTCGCCTGAAGTGGCAGAAAAACTATTTGAACCATTTTTCACCACCAAAGATGTAGGCAAGGGTACAGGTCTAGGGCTTTCACTTTCTAAGAGCTTGGTTGAGAGAAGTCATGGTACGATTCAATATTTATCAGACGAACCAAATATAACTTTTGAATTAAGATTTCCGCTTGCTTAAATATTATTATTCGCTATAAAAGGGCATGAATAAATATTTAGGACTCCTTCATCATCCAGTACTCGGTAGAAAGGGTGAAATCATCACCACATCTGTCACAAATTTAGATATCCACGATATTGCTAGAACTTGTAGAACTTTTGGTTTTAAAAAATACTTTATCATCACACCAGTAGAGAAACAGCACCAATTGATCCAAACTATTTTGGACCATTGGAATACTGATGTGGATAGTAGTTATAATCCAGATAGGACCTCAGCACTTTCATATATTGAAATATCAAGTAGTTATGAGGATGCTTTGAAGAGGATCGAAGAAATTGAAGGGACTAAGCCGGCAACGGTTGCAACTGGTGCAAATTTTAAAGCAGATACCATGTCTGAAGAAGATGTTTGCAAGGCGTTAAATGTTGACAACACGCCGATGTTCTTGATATTTGGAACAGGTTGGGGATTACATGCCTCTTTAACTGAAGGCGCTGATTATCGTTTGCATCCAATTTTTGGGGTTGCAGAAGATGGCTATAATCATCTTTCAGTTCGCTCTGCAGTTGCTATTTACAGTGATCGCATAGCAAGAAGCCTCTGAATCAAAATATTATTTGCTTCCCTCTGGTGTTAAAAAATAAACGTTAAGGAAGGAACTTTTTAGGAGAAGTTATGAATCTTGTAGATGTTGTAAACAAGAACTACCTAAGTAAAAACATTGAAAAATTTCCAGCTTTTAAAGCAGGGGACACTGTTTCTGTTTCTGTAAGAATTACAGAAGGTAACAAATCAAGAATCCAAAAATTCGAAGGAATTGTTATCGCGATTAAAGGAAGCAGAGGCGCAATCGACAGTCACTTCAGAATTAGAAAAGTTGCAAGTGGTTATGGAGTAGAGAGAGTTTTTCCTTTCCATTCACCAGCAGTAGAAGCTATTGAAGTTAAGAACGTTGGTCGTGTTAGAAGAGCTAAGCACTTCTACCTTCGTGATAGAACTGGTAAAGCAGCTAGAATTGAAACTGATTTCAAAGCTACTAAAAAGAAAGTTAAAGCGTAATCAATATGCTTATGAGGGCCCGGTTTTATACCGGGCTTTTTTTTTATGAAATTTGATACTGAATATTTTAATCAAGACTTTTTAATTGGATGTGATGAAGTTGGACGTGGACCATTAGCAGGTCCTGTAGTTGCTGCTGCAGTCTACTGTGATGATGCTAAGGTGCTCTCTGTTTTACAAGACCTAGGGATTACAGACTCAAAAAAGCTTTCAGTGAAAAAGAGAAGGCTTATATTTGAGAAGCTAAATATTGAACTGGATAAAGTTGTTTTAAATAAGAAAACTGAACTTATTCCAGGTCTATATTTTAGTATCAGTGAGTTATCCGAAAAAGTTATAGATGAGATAAATATTTTAAAGGCATCTTTACTGGCCATGCAAACCGCCAGTTTGAAACTGCTTCCGAAAGATAAGAACGGTAGTTTATTAATTGACGGTAATAAGTCTTTTGATTTTCCGGTGTCAGCATTTCCTATTGTAAAAGGGGACTCTAAAAGTTTGTTGATTGGACTGGCCTCTATTCTTGCCAAAGAATTCAGGGATGAAAAAATGAAAGCATTTGATGAGGTTTACCCTGGTTATAATTTTGCTTCTCATGCAGGTTATCCAACTGCTAAACACAGGAGCGCAATTGCCAGTATCGGAGTCAGCCCCATTCACAGAAAAACCTTTAAAGGCGTTAAAGAGTTTATCTAAGGCTCAGGCTTTCGAGCAAGAGGTGAGCTTAGTTTTACATCAGCGCTTCTATCCAGTTTTGGTTTCCCCCTTATTACTAAGAAGTTTTGGATGCGGTCAAATTGATATTTCTTTTATTAAAAACGGCTGTTTGCATATAGGGGAACTTAAGTCGGGACAAAGTATTCTTTCACTTGATCAAAAGAGACGGTTAAAAAGAACTCAGCAATTTTTAACGAGCATACTTGATATAGACGCTCGGCTTGTTCTGATAAATGAATTGCCAAAATTTTAAACATTACATACCCTTATAGTATGAAAAAGCTTTTACTAATTGCCGTACTTATTTGTTCATTTGTTTACCCACAAAAGTCTCATGCCATTGATACTAAGGGTAAAGCATTCTTAATCATT
>CATLVA010000183.1 GCA_950060715.1 uncultured Oligoflexia bacterium
TTGGGAAGAAGATAAACAATGGAGATGGTTAGGTATTCAATATGTTATTGCAGAATATTAATAATTAAATACTTATAAATCTAATCCTTTTTTCAATTTCGTGGGCAATAAGTTTGCTTTATCAAAATCTGTTAGGGAATTTTTTTCTATAATATCTTGAATAGCTAAAAGCATATCTTCTGCTCCTTGTTCATCTTCATAAATTAATAAAGCTTTAACTTCTGTTAACCCTATTTCAATATTATTAGATATAATGGTCCAGGTCAGGGAACTCATAATAGTCTAGATGAAGTTCCCACACTTGGTCATCAAGTTGAAATACTTAATACGATTTTAAATCATCTTGAGAGAGAGAAAGTATATCTTTTAGGTATTAGTAATGGGGCAAGGGTTGCTATGAAATATAGCGAAGTCTACCCTGATAGAGTCATTAAGATTATTTCAATTGATACCTATAATAGACTTGTTCCAGAGTTAAAACTCAAGCTTCAAAGCTGGCTTAATGCATCTTTGGAGGGAGGAAATGATCTTCGATTCCATGTGAGTACCCCATGGATTTTTGGTGAGAGTTTTTTGAAAATGAACTTTAGTAAAGTCGAAATGTTTAAAAAACTCAATAGATCTAAACCGGCCTTTGTGGGAGAGAATTTAATTAAGTCTGCTCTTTTGGAAGAAGAAATTGATCTTGCTAAATTAAAATGCCCTGTAAGCTTTTTTGTGGGAGAGGAAGATATATTAACTCCAAAAAATTTACATGAAGAAATGCAGGCGCAATGCCAGGATGCCACGTTAGGAATCTTGCGAGGTGGACACGCATCTGTGCTTGAATTTCCTGAAAATTTAAACACTATTTTGGAGGCTTTATGAGTTGGTTGAGTTTTCTGCATGACAAACAAGGGCAAGCTATTTTTGAGCAGACTCATCAACGTTGGTTTCGATATGAAGATTTATATTTGGAGAGTTGTGCTTGGGTAGACTACCTTAAGTCTCAAGGAGTCGCAGCTGGGGATAGAGTCGCATACTTACATGAGAATTCGATCGAACATTTGCTGCTACTTTTTGCGTGCGCTAAAATTGGGGCAATTTTTGTTCCTCTTAATTTTAGAGCTCCAAAAATTGAAAATGAAAGAACTTTGGAACGTATAAAGGCAAAAATTTTTCTAGACACTATTCCAGTTGTTCAAAAGTTTAATGATTATGACTTTAAAGATATTAACGAAGAACAAACGCCGTTAATGCTTTTTACCAGTGGTAGTACAGGAAAGTCTAAAGGTGTTCTTCTATCGGGGCGAATGCTTAAGTCTAATCAACTCGCGACGGTGGAAAATTGGGAATTGAGATCAACAGACACTAGTATTATCGAAACTCCTTTCTTTCATACGGGTGCATACAATGTTCTTTGCCTTCCATTGCTCTCAATTGGAGCCAAAGTCGTTCTTGCTCCTAAATTTAGTGTCGAAAATTTTTATCAAGTAAGTTCAAGGCTGACAGTTTATTTTGGAGTTCCGACGATGTTTGAAATGATCAAAAAAGATGATCGTTTTGATACTCTATCATCGACACCTCTTCGCTTTTTGGTTTCCGGTGGTGCCCCTTGTTCATCTGGTTTAATTAAAGATTTTCAAGAACAAGGACTGAACTTCAAACAAGGCTATGGACTTACTGAAGTAGGCCCGAATTGTTTTCTTCTTCCTGAAGAATTTTCTTTAAAGAAGGTTGGGAGTATTGGTAAACCAATGCCACATTCAGAAGTTATGTTACTTGGGGACAATAATGAACCAGTCACAAAGCCTTTTAATGTAGGAGAAATTGTTCTTAGTGGAGAGCATTTATGTTCTGGTTTTTTTCAGGATCAAGAGGTTTTTGAAGCTTCATTGGTTAATGGTTTTTATCGTACAGGGGACCTTGCATTCTTTGATGAGGATGGATTTTACTACATCAAAGGTAGGAAAAAAGAAATGTACATTAGTGGTGGCGAGAATGTTTATCCTCGTGAAGTTGAAGAAGTATTTAACTCTTTCATTGAAGTTGATGATACACAAATTGTTTCAGTCCCTGATAGTAAATGGGGCGAAGTTGGATTTGCTTTTGTTACTCTCAAATCTAGTATATCTAAAGAAGAGATCAATGGCCGGCTAAAAATGGAATTAGCGCGTTATAAACATCCAAGGTATTTAGAATTTGTAGATGAATTTCCCTTGCTAGCTAACGGGAAAATCGATAAAAGAGCGCTGAAAGAGACAGCGCTGAGGAGTGTTGATGGCATTTAAAATTATTTTGATCAGTTTATTCGTACTCATTACATACTATTTGAGTCTAATAGGAATGAAGAAGACCAAGAACCTGCAAAGTTTTGCTATTGGAAATAAAGACATGAACCCGATACTTGTTGGCCTAACTATGGCTGCGAGTATATCTTCGACTGCCACCTTTGTTATAAATCCTGGTTTTGTATACACCCATGGATTTTCAGCTTATATCCATTATGGAATTGCAGCTAGCTTGGGGATTTTATGTGCCTTTCTTTTGATGACAAAAAAATTCTTAAAACAAGGTGAGATGCACGGCGCTCTGACACTTCCTGATTGGATTTATCACCGTTACCAGTCTCGTTTGTTGAGTCTATTTTTTGCTTTTATCAATCTGCTTTCAATTACGTTTATAGTTCTCATTCTAATCGGATGTAGTTATCTGTTAACGAGCCTATTTGGAATCTCCCAAACGCTAGGTCTTGTCTTAATATTATTGTTTGTATTCAGTTATGTCTTAATTGGTGGAACATACTCGCACGCTTATACCAATGCTTTTCAAGGGCTGATGATGATCTTCATTGCATTGATTGTATTTGTTTCAGGGTTAAAATATTTTGACGGAGGCTTCTTTGAGAGCCTCCAAACTGTTAGTGAAAACTATGCCTCGGTCATTAATACTGACAGTGATTTATATTTTAGTTTTTTTAGTGTTTTTGTATCGGGCTTTATCATTACTTTTGCCTTGATGTTTCAACCTCATATATTTACAAAGGTTCTATATTTAAAAAATGAAAAAGATGTTAATAAATTTATTGTAACAACATTTATTAGTGGATTGGTTTTTAGTCTTATGCTTTTTGTTGGCTTTTATGCAAAACTATCTGGATTAGAAGGCATTCCTCAGGACAAAATTGTTGCTACATTTATCACTCAAGAGTTTGGAGATGGCGCATCTGCTGTTATTGCACTTACAATGTTAGCGGCAGGTTTATCGACCTTAGATGGAATTCTGGTGGCCATATCTAGTATGGTTGTCAGAGATATATACCTTCCATTTAAATCTGAAGGAGAAAAAGAGCAGGTTTCTGCTTTAAATCTTTCTCGCTATGTTTTGGTGGCACTTGGAGTGATCTCACTTGTCGTTGCAATGTATCCTCCAAAGCTAATTGGTTTATTCGCACAAAAGGGAGTGTATGGACTGGCAGCTGCTTCTTTCGTTCCTATGCTGTTTGGGACATTGCTGACAAGAAAGTTGAGTTCTAGATTAATATTTATTAGCGCGATAATTGGTTTATTTGTGCATCTGTATTTAAATATTTTTGGTGGAGTCACAAATCCAGCTGTAAGTGCTACTTATGCTATTTTGATTTCAACTGCATGGTTTGGATTAGGCTTATTACTTGACCTCAAATTTCACATATTTTCGCCTAAAAAACTGGGCAATGTCTCTGAAAGTTAACTATTAAAACTCAGAAAAATTAGTAGTTTAGCGATGTTTTTTACTTTCGAGTAATGGGACACGCTAAGCTACTAAAATGCTAAAGGCGCTCTTTTTCTTCTCATTTATATTTATCTCTAGGCTTGCAGCATCCGACCAAATTCTAACCTATGAAAAAATGAAAACGTCTCTAGTTGTAAAGGAGCAAGCTGCGAATGCTCTTATTCTACTCCAGTTAGACCCGCAAACATGTAAGCTACCTCTAGATACTGAAAAGAGAAAAAAGATCTTAAAGAAGAATACTCAATTGTATGAAAATTCAAGTCGTCTTCCCAGCTGTGAGGTGGATGATGTAGATTCTCAGGGAATCGAAGAAATTGAAAAACTACAGGAAGAAAGGAAAAAACTTCAAACGGAAAAAGGAATTGTAGAAAACCTGATCAGTGATATTGATCAAGGAAGTGGAAAGCTCCTAGAAGGAACTGTGAAAACTGAAAGTAGAAAGTCTGAGAAAGAAAAAACTGCTGTGAGAAAACTTGCTAGTGAGGGAGGTGAGCAATGTGTCTTCATCCTATCTGGCGACGAAAATATTATTCAAGAAAAAAACTTATCTTCATATAGTGGTTGTCAAAATTTTTGCGAGAAGGAAATTTTAGTGGGTAAAAACTTGAAAGATTATTATGCCCTTTGTGAATTTGCCGGTAAGCCAGTTTTTGATGAAGTAAAGGGTAATGGTAAGAAAGAAGATCTAAAACGACAGCGTTTAGGTGTTTGCGAAATGATGTCAGTAGGAAATGGCTTTTATAAATACGTATCCACACAAAGTCCCATTTATAAACAAGACCCAAAAGAAGGCACAACAGAAGAAGTTGTTGATATATTCTATTCAGGTGAATGCAAAACTCGTTGTGAGGATTTTAAAGAGAAAGTCAGGA
>CATLVA010000184.1 GCA_950060715.1 uncultured Oligoflexia bacterium
TCTGCACGAGGAATATAAAATAAACTTTGAAGTACATTATTTTCAGGATGATATACTGACCATGAGACAGAAAGGGACTTCCCACTAACCCCCTTATCAGTTCCATCTAATAATGGACCGTGCGGAGTTTTTCTAATCGTTATGCTAACATCATCATGTTTTTTTACTTTAATTACCTCAGAGCGCTTTTCAATCGCAACCCATTCATTATTAAACATGACTTGATCTTCATCATCTGGGTTGATTTTTTCGAGGTAGACATTGAAGTCATCGACCTCTGACATCGTCAATCCCCAAGCAGTCGTCCTAGTATGTCCCATTACCGGAAAAGGAATTAAAGGAATATAGTTTCCGTATAGCTCAAAATCCGCAGCACGAAGGTGAGCCTCATAAAAAACATGGGGATTGGCCATACCAATATGCGGATCATTCGCCAAAACAGGGTAACCAGACTCCGTTCTCTTACCTGAAAGCACCCAAGAGTTTGAACCATGTAAAATAGGAACGATTTGTTCAATCTCGCCAAGAGCATTATTAATTGAATCTAAGATTTTTGTTCTGACAATCTTCTGATCTCCAAAATAGTTTCGATCTGTTTGATCACCTATTCTCAAACTTTGTAACTTCGCTTCGGGAAGTTTTTCTTGAAGTTCCGAAAGATAAATATCTCCATTGATTCCTTCAGTAAAAGTCAGGGCCATATAACCTGTCACACCAATAATATCAGAAATTTCAAATGGCTCAGGTTTGTAGCCTAAAAGAAGAAACTCGATAGGAAGGTTTCCTTCATCCAAATAAGCTTGCACACCTTTTAAGTATGCCTGAGTTAGCCTTAATATTTCCGAGTGCTCAGGAAGGTTCTTTTCCATTCGCTCACCCATTTTCTTAAATTCAAGTGTGCGAAGAAGCCTATCCGCTTCAATTGTTTTTTCGCCGAATATTTCGCTTAGCCTACCTTGAACCAGCCTTCGGTAAAGATCCATTTGAAATAATCTTTCAGAAGCCATGAAATAGCCTAAAGCAAAATAACTATCATCGATATTTTTGCTATCAATATGAGGAATTCCAAATTTGTCGAAGTAGACTTTGACGGGATTTTCAATTTGAGAAAATTCTTTTTTCCCAGACTTCTTCATCACCTTCGACTGAAGAATTGTAGTTGTTATTAATGCAGCTAGAACCGCAATACCGGATAGAAATAGAAGTATTTTTTTGATCATACCCCAATTAAACTAAAACTGGGGTACTTGGTAAAGTTTTATGCGACGAGAAGCTTACTATTGCCCTGCCAAATAATTCGTTGATTTAACAAAGTATTGACGACTCCTAAACATCCAACTCCGAGAACAAAGTTTCTGAGGGCAAATACCTCTTGTGGGCATAAAGATACATCTTGTCCATTCTCTAAATGATTCTGTTTAAGCACAATTTCACCATTTTCAAGAAAAGGCTTTAATTCGTTAACAAAAAACTTGATCACCTCTGGATAGTCTTTTTCAATTTTTCCCATAGATAAATTTCCAAAACCTTTATGGGTTGCCAAAAGATTTAAGTAACCGCTCAGCTTTATAGGCCCTTGATAGTCTGACATTTTAATAAAATTGTTCTGCATACCTTCAGCAAATTGATCTCCAGATTCTGAAATCCAGAGGCTATCGCCGAATGACTCACGCAAAATCGAGCCTACAACCAAATTGAGGGATTCCTCTAAGACTGATATATAATTTGAAAAGACTTGTCCTCTAACTTGTAGAGAGGTTTTCACGTCTCCTAGATTTTGCTCTGAGTTTAGGATCGCCTGCTGCCCTTCAAATGAAAGTTGCTTAAAAATATGGGGAGGCAATACAAAGCTTGTCACTTGCTCTCTAACCTTCGCCTGGTGACTTGGATTTTCAATTAACATATTTTTTCTCGCCACTCGAAGGCCTTGAGAAAAATACCGCTCAAGAGTGTAGTCTTGAACAATTAGCGGAAAATGAAGTCCACCAATATACGGATTTAGTCGTTCAATCTTGTGCTCTGAAAATTCATTATCAAGGTAGAGCATACTTAAGTAATGTGATGTCTCTGAAAACTCAGCAGAGAGCAAATCAAAATCCTCTATTTTAAACCATACACTTACATTTTTATTTTCATAAAAAGGTAAAGTTTGAACATTATCAACTAATTCTGTTTTGATCTCGCTAACCTTGGCCACCCAAAAATGATGATAATCAGAGAGATAAAGATGAGTTTCAACACCATTTTGCTTGTTTCGATCTACAATCGTTTTAAACGCTTCAATATTCTCTTGAGCTTCTGCTACGCTCACTTTCCCCCAATGAAGAAAGTTACTCTCTCCTTGGTTCTCACTATATCTCTTTTTAAGTTCGTAATAGAATTCATGAGCTTGGGTCGGAAATAAACTTTGCTCATTGAGCATAGGATTAAAAACCTGATAAAAATGAAATGCCTTATACATATGAACTCCCGTGTCAGAGGACTTATCGGACAGAAACCCAGAATACTTGAGTTTTTCACTTCTTAAGGTTGGCAAATCTTGAACAGACTCGCCCTAAGTATTTAATAATGCAATAATTGGGTATGAGATTTTCTATCTATGGACTTCCCCAATTTCCCATTAGCGCCACTGAGGTTTTTTTAAGACTTCACCTTCTGGTCTTTCTTACCCAAGTGATTAAACTCTCAGGGGAAGCTGCCGGTATCATTGTCTCACTGTCTTTGATTGTGAGTTCTTTTTTCGATCCTCTTATTGGTCAATTTAGTGACCGCATAAAAAAGCGCACGGGTGCGGTTAAACCATTTATTATTTTCTCATTGATAAGCTTATGCTGTTTTTTGTCCTTACTTTTCATTCCGAGTTGGAGCCCAGCCGATAAGTATACCCTGTTCTTTTTAGTTCTCGGTTACCAAGTTTCGTACTCTAGTTTTTTAATTCCCTATTTGGCCATTGCAAAAGAATTGATCCAAAAAGAAGAAGACATTGTAACTCTCTATGCATGGAGATATTTTTTTGGATCTTTGGGTGCTTTAATTGGAGTCTCCCTTCCCTTCTTAAAAAACTTTTTTGATGGACATGGTTTTCTTCCCATGGGAGTTGCAATGATTTTATTAATAATGGCCATAGCTCCTGCCTCTTTAAGTCGCATTAAAGAGGATTCTCCTAGACTTGAAGAAGAGAATCTAGAAAGAGGTCTTTTTAAAAATCTCTGGGGACTTTTAAAAAATCATATATTTTTGGGTTATTATTTAACGTTTACCATACTAAGTATCGGCCTTGGGATCAATCAAACCCTAGCAGTCTATTACTATAAATTCGGGCTAAACTTAAACGAATCAGAAGTTAATATCTTACTGGCAGTTTATATGCTGATCTTTTGTGGATCGATCCCCTTTTGGGTGAATTTTGCAAAGAAACAAGGGAAAAAACGCTCCCTCTCTATTGGTCTATCAGTCATGTGTTTGGTCACTTTAATCTACCCCTTTCTGCCAGCAAGAAACTTTATTGCCCTCTACGCTTTGATTGGGTTTGCAGGAATTTTCACGGGAATCGTGGCCCTCATTGATTCTTACCTTTCTAACGTTATTGATTATCACACCTTCAAAAAGTCAGAAAAACAGGCCAACCTTATTTTTGGAGTATGGCGAATTTCAGATAAACTCTCTCGCGCTCTAGGTATCTATATCGCGGGACTTATTCTAGATATGACCATTAATGCTAATAACCCAGTTTTTAATATTAAACAGGCATTTGGATATGGCGTATTCACTTTTCTTTTTATGGCCACATTGATTTTTCTATTTCAAAAATACAGCGACCATCACCACGATAAAGTCATAAGAATCTTGAAAAAGAAAAATCCTAATCTTTTATACAAAGCCTCGGAGCTAGAGACATGATAAACCTATTCAAGCTAATCAAATTCACAAAATTAGGCTTTAGCCTAGATATTGATAAAGAGAAAACTTATCCTCAAGATCGTGACCTCTCTCAATTATATTTTGTAGTGACGGGAGCAAACTCAGGGCTAGGCTTTGAAACAACAAAACGCCTTTTGCAGATGAATGCTAATGTCATTATTATCTGCCGGAATAAGGAAAGAATGAGTGAGGCTATACAGGATTTTCAAAAAGAAAAAGGAACAGTTTTCCCACTCGAGTACGACCTCTCAGACCTATCTGTAGTCGAATCTTTAACGAAGGATATCTTAGGTATCTCTCGTTCTATCGAATGCCTTATACATAATGCAGGGGCTCTTTTCGATGATAAGAAATTAAGCCCTCAAAATTTTGAGGCAAGCTTTGCACTAATGACTCTCGTTCCATTTAAACTTAGTATGGCCTTAAATCAAAATATCAAAAAACAAATTTTTGTAGCTTCAGGTGGCATGTATGGCGCCTCTCAAAACCTAGAGGATTATAATTTTGAAAAAAGAAAATTCAACGGTGTTAAAGCTTATGCGGAAAACAAAAGAAACCAAGTAGACCTTGCAAAACTCTTTAGCGAAAAATATCCCGAAGTTCAAAGTTTTTCCATGCATCCAGGTTGGGTCGACACTCCCGGACTCCGAAAGTCTCTTCCAGGTTTTTAAAAAATCATAGGCCCCAT
>CATLVA010000185.1 GCA_950060715.1 uncultured Oligoflexia bacterium
AAAACGTCTTCTGACAATGAGTCAGAACTTTTATCTACTGAAACAGACTTGAAAATACGAATATAGGTTGTTCCAAGTCTGTTCAGTTGATAAAAGTTCTGACTCATTGTCAGAAGACGTTTTTAATTTAACTAACTTTTTAAATATCGATCAAATGCAGGATATGATTGGTGAAGAGATTTTAATTGCTAATGCTAAAGCAAATCTGAAACATAAAAAAATGTATGATAAAGACTTTGAGGAAAAAAGTATTCAAAAAATCATAGATCAAACTTGTCCTGCTGAAGTTAACATCTGCACCGAACAGTTTCGAGAGCGGTTAAGTCTTGAGCTGAGCGAATTTAGTCAAAATCTTAAGAATACAAAGTATCAAGCTCCAGAAGAAACGAGACAGAAACTGTTGAAGCTAGCTAAGGGTTTAAATGAGACTCTTTCTAAAATTGAAGTCGACATCGACGAAGAAGAATCTGGATTAACAGATGTTCCGGATTATGAAAAAGCTCAGGATGCTTTAAAAAACTATTATCAGTTTATCTCAAAAGAAATGCAAGGTGGTGTCGGCGGACTACTGTTAACAGAGTCTGTCTCTGATGAGTTAGGAAGTATAAGAAGTCTTTCAAAAGAGAATGACGATGACTTAGAAGATCGCAACTGGTATAATCCATTTGCTACCTCGAAGTACAGAATGGAGCTTCATCAAACGGATTTAGATTTGGATGAAGTAAAAGAGGCAGTCAGTGAGGCAAATGAATCGATTGAAAATGCCGCTGCTCAAGTTCATAAAATGTTTCAAGAAAGAACAGAAGAAATAGAGAAAGCTAGAATGCTTGTCGATGAGGCAGTAAATAAAGACTATGCTTCACAAGTTTGGAGTGATCATCTTTATAAAGGTAAACTTCGAAATCTTTCGAAACTTATGCCATTGTATCCAAGAATTTTTGCGAAGGTAATGTTAGCAAATCCTCAGGCAGCAGGTCTCATCTGTCATATGCTAATAGATCTTGAAAAAATTGATGACAGGGATACTTATATAAAGAACTCTACTGATGTCCTAACTTATACTGGTGCAATAACCGGGATTGGAGGACTAGCTGCAATGGGTGTCAAATTTGGTCTGAGAAATAGTTTAGCCTTTACAACAAAACAGTCACTATCTCAGTTTTCAAATAAGGCACTTACTGTTTCAGTTTTAGCTGAGACAGATTCGTTAGTGGGAAAAACTTATCTTTATAACGAAGCTAGCGAAAAAAGAGAGAATTTAGCTGATGCAAGGCAAGTTGAAGAGCCTTTATACAAAAAAGAGGGGATTGATTTAGTGGCAGCTCAGATCGCCGAAGATCATGCACTTTTTGATATGTCTTTAACTGCAGGTGCTCTGGCGCTGCCATCAACAGTTTTGGCAACATTGAGTGCTTTAAAACGTATTCCTAGGTCTAATGTTATTTCAAAAAGACTACCTAATGGTCATCTCGAGGACGTCCAGCTAACTAATAAAGGCGCTATCGAGATGTTGGTCGTAAAACTGCGTGCTATGCCCGAGCTTAGAAAAGATGTAGTCGCGATGATGAGAGACCCAAATGTACCCGAGCATATAAAAGCCATCGTTCGCAAGGCCTTGGTTGATGATGTTGATATTATTGAGCTTACAAATGCATTTAGAAATTTTTATCGACTGCCTGACAGCGTTGGCGCATTAAAAATAGATGAATTGGGTCCATTGAATTACAGAACAGTTGTAAGAGGTGATGGAGAGTCTTTAAACGCAACTACCTCAAATAAAATTTCAGGTAAATCTAAAAAAAGTACCGCTAAGAGCCCCACTACAATTGTGGTTTCTGAGAAAACAGTCGACTCAGATATGGATGTAATTTTATCAATGGTTCATGAATTGACTCATGTTAGGTACGAAAAATTTTTTAACAAACACGTTGAATCAATGGTTGGTAAGTTTCCCCCGGACTTAGTACGCATGTCTGATGATGGTAAAGTACTGATTGATGATCAATTGGCGACATACTTAACAGAGAGGTTCTCGCATGAGGCTGAATATCAACTGATTGCACCTCTGGCCAAAGGTAAATATGATTTTCCTGATTATGGTATGTGGGAGAATCTAGGTGACAAACCACTGGATCTAATGAGAAAAGAGATTTCAACTCAAGTAAGACAATCTTATGAGATAACCGATCCTCGTATAGCCGAACTCGATGCGAGACCACTGTCAGATATCTTTTTAAATGGAATGGAGTAAATAATGCTAGAAATTGGCAAAATGAATAGGCTTTATGTTTATAACGAAAATAAGAAAAACTATATTTTAAGAGCACCAAACTATGACGTGGACGTGGAGCTTCCAAAGTCTGAGGCAACAGAACTAGTTAATCAAGGTGATATCCTAGAGGTTTTTGTCTACGTCGATAATAACGATAAAGAAGTGGCTTCACTAACTAGACCTGTGGCGCTCTTAGATGAATTTGCAGTGGTTAAAGTGGTAGAAAGTCATCAATTTGGTGCATTTGTTGATTGGGGACTATCAAAAGATCTTCTTGTTCCAGACACGGAACAAAAAGAGCGCATGGGAAATAATAGGTACTATATCGTTCGCGTATGTTTAGATGAGCGCACCAATAAGCTCTATGGGACTACGAAGATTGGAAAATATATACCTGAAAGTCAGTTTGATATTGCAGAAGGCGATAAAATTGAGATTATCCCCGCAAGTTATGAAGAACTTGGTTACCGTAGTTTAATTAATCGAAAATTCATTGGAATGATTTATCATAACGAGATTTTTCAAAAAATTGAAATTGGCACCCCAATTAGTGGAGTGGTTAAAAAAATCAGAAACGATGGCCTAGTAGATGCCGCCCTACAAGTTCAAGGCTTTAAAAATATCGAAGACTCGCAAAAAGTTGTACTAGAATTTCTAAGGGCCAATGGCGGAAAAACAAGTTTACATGATAAAAGCTCTCCTGAAGAGATTCGTGAAAAACTTGGTATGAGTAAAAAGACCTTTAAAAATGCTATTGGTATGCTCTATAAGGAGCGTCGAATTGTCATTCACAAAGATGGGATAGAGCTGAAGTGAAGCTTCTACTGAGCCTGATTCTATTTATGACCCTATTTGATTCCAACGCAACTCTTCCAATTGCTCATAGGGGAGCATCTGCTTATGCTCCAGAGAACACTCTTAGCGCTATTCGTAAGGCGATAGAGCTTAAAGTGAAACATATTGAAATAGATGTGCATATGACTAAGGATGGAGAAGTCGTGGCGATCCACGACTCAAGCATTGACCGAACCTCAAATGGTGAGGGAGAAGTAAAAAATCATACTCTAGCAGACTTAAAGAAATTGGATTTTGGGTCTTGGTTTTCTTCGAAATTTGCAGGTGAGAAAATACCCACTCTTAAAGAAATATTAGAGCTCACAGGAAATGATTCAATCGTCATAATTGAATTGAAAGAGGGAAATACAAAATATCCAGGTATTGAAGAAAAGATCGTTGCCTTAGTGAGTGAGCTTGGACTCTCAAAAAATGTAATTTTAAAGTCCTTCGATTATAAACTGCTCAATAATTTTGAGAAGCTTGCGCCAGAAATCGAGAGGCTTTATTGTACCTTTGGTGGCACGAGCTGGATCACTCTTGATAATTGGCTCAGGTTTAAAGATATATTTGAAGGAGCGAATTTTCAGTACTTACAGGTACATAGGTTTTTTATCACAAAGGGACTAGTCCAAAGAGCTCATAGCAAAGGGATCAAACTTGTGGTCTGGGATGTGCATGATAAAGCATCTATGGAAGCCTATAAAAATATTGGATTTGATTTTATCGAATCTAATAATCCCGACTTTGTCCTAGAGCTATCAAAGAAATAAATAGTCTTTTTCGACAACCAGTGTTAAAACCCGGCTATGAATTTTAATACATTAGCATTAAGTCCAGAAATCCTGGCGAATTTAGATACTTTGGGCTTTGAGCAGATGACTCCTATTCAGGCCATGAGCTTACCAAAGATCATTGAAGGTAGAGACGTAATCGGCCAGGCCAAAACAGGTAGCGGTAAAACCACTGCTTTTGGTTTAGGGATTCTATCCAAGCTTGAGGTTGAGAGCCTAACAACTCAGGCCCTCGTTCTATGTCCCACCCGAGAACTTGCTGACCAAGTTATGGGAGAGTTAAGAAGGCTTGCTAGGGCCACTCCAAACGTAAAAATTGTTTCTCTTTGTGGAGGAACAGATGAAAAACACCAAAGAAAGTCTCTTGATTACGGAGTTCATATTATCGTTGGAACTCCAGGGCGAATTTTTAAATTACTTAGAACTAAGGCGATAAGCCTCAGTGGATTAAAGTCTTTTGTATTAGATGAAGCCGATAGAATGCTAGATATGGGTTTTGCTGAAGATATTAATCAAATTGCAGACTTCACTCCTAAAGAAAAACAAACCCTTCTTTTTTCTGCCACTTTCCCTGAAACTATTAAAGAGTTATCTGTTCATATTCAAAAAGATCCTGAAATGGTGAAAGTGGATGTGGAACATACCGAGAGTTCTATTGAAAAGCTTTTTTACAAACTTAAAAGCCATAAAGATAAATCAAG
>CATLVA010000186.1 GCA_950060715.1 uncultured Oligoflexia bacterium
CCTCGAAAGATGCACTTGAGATTGTGGCCACTATAAAAAAACGACTAAGAGATGAAGGACTATGGGAAAACATCAAGGTTTCTAAGTCTGGATGCCTCGGTGGTTGTGCTTTTGGAACAGTGGCAACTCTCTACCCAGATAACCTCTTTTTTACTGAGGTCTCAATCGAAAATATTGATGAAATTTACGAGCTACTGACTAAGTAGTTTGTACTCAATAGGGATATTAATTTTCAGCTCTGGCCAGAAGCGCTCAGGAAGTGGTTTTAGTGTTCCAAGAGCCTTTAGGGTTGCAACTGCATTTTTATCGAGTTGCTCATAACCACTAGATTTCTTTACCTCTATATTGGAAACCAACCCTGATTTTTTTATCGAAAACGATAATTGCACACTTCCTTGTTGTTTTAATCTTTTGGCCATTTTTGGGTAATTTTTTTTATTGTGAATCGCAATTATTAAGCCGCTTATATAGGGATCACTAGCATCATGTTTGTTAACCGATTTAATCTCAGGACTTGGGATATCTCTTTTCTTTTTTGGGGGGGATTTAGCCTCTGTTTTTGTGGCCGTGGGAGAAAGTTTATTAACCTGCTCAATGAACTCTATACTTTTTAATTTTAATTCTGAGCGGGGAGAGGAGAATTTTTTCTGCCCCAATTGAGGCAGAAAAAAAAGTCCATGTATAGCTACGCTTATAATTATAAAGGGGAGTGGGTTTTTAATGACTTGCTTCCTTAAGAAGGTTTTTTGCAATAATCATAATCATAACCTCATTAGTTCCAGCTCCAATTTCATTTAGCTTATTGTCTCTCATCATTCTCTCAAGAGGGAACTCTCTTGAGTAGCCATAACCACCATGTAGTTGAACAGCATCAAGAGCAATTTTTGTTGCCATCTTAGGAAGTTGAAGTTTTGCCATGGCTGCAGCTGTATTCGACACTCGTCCCTGGTCCCACTCGCGACAAAGGTTATAGAGAAAATGCCTCATCATCTCTGTTTCAGCAGCCATCTCAGCAATCATTTTTTGGATCATCTGGAAATTACCAAGAGTCTTTCCAAATTGCTCACGCTCATTCGCATATTTAATACATTGATCAACACATGCTTGAGCGATACCAAGAGAAATTCCAGATATTGTTAGTCTTTCGATTTCAAGGTTTTTCATCATATGAATTACGGAATCGCCAACTTCTCCAACTCTATTTGCCTTTGGTACTCGACAGTTTTCAAATGCGAGCTCTCCTGTTGGAGATGAACGCATACCCATTTTGTGAATTTCTTTTGATACAGAAAATCCTGGAGTTCCTTTTTCAACTAAGAAAGTTGTCAGGTCTTTCTTGTCGCTTCCTGTTCTCGTGTAGAGATAAACCACATCAGCATATTGGGCATTTGTGATCCACATCTTATTTCCATTGATAACATACTCTTCACCATCCTCAGTTGCTTTACATTGCATACCTACAGCGTCTGAACCATAACCGGGTTCACTCATTCCCATACATCCAATATGTTCACCAGAAATTAGTTTAGGAAGGTATTTAGCTTTTTGTTCAGGAGAAGCGTTTTTATCGATATTGTTTACACATAACATTGCGTGAGCAAGGTAGGAGAGTGTTGAACCTGCACAGGCCTTTCCAAACTCTTCCATAACAATCGTAGCTGCAGTCGCACCTAATCCGGATCCACCATATTCAGGATCAGCGGTTATTCCTAGAAGTCCAAGCTCGCCCATTTTTTTGAAGGCATTGATGTTAAATGTTTCTTCGTGATCATGTTTTTCTGCATATGGAGCGAGCTCCTTTTTCGCAAAATCACGGCAAACTTCAACAAGTTGCTTTTCTTCATCGGTAAAATACCACATTGAATTCTCCTTATATATCCTAGTTATCTAGTCGGTTATACCTTAACTTTGGGTAATTTTTCAAATTATAAAACCCCGCAGCATACTAGCAACACTGTGTTTTTTCTTCTAGAATCTAGCATAAGGAGAATAATTGGAAAATTTGACAACACCCGAGATGCGCGAATTTGATGCGTCATGCCCAGCGGAGAACTGGTTTTTATATTGGAAAACGTCCTCATCACTTTGGGAGGCCAAGTTACGCGAGTACCAAGGGGTAAGCCCTATTTTAGTTCCCATATTTTGGGCACTTCACTCCGATTATGTAGATCATTTTGATTTTGGAGATCAACGCCCTGAGACAAACCTCAAAAGGTTATCAGATATTGCCAAGAGTCTAAAACAGCCAATCGTTTTCGTTGTTCCAATTACTCCTGCACCTTTTCTCACAAATGGGGGAGTTCCTTCTTATTTGGCTCGCCAATTGTCAGAAAACCAAGAGCAACTTGCAGTGTCCGTGGTTGACTCTACAGATATGATTAACAAAATTTATAGTTTTTATGAGCCAAAAGTTTTTCAAGCTTATAGGAAATTTGTCTATCAGTTAGGCCAATACTTCTCGCGAGCGGGGATTTCGGATCCTATTTATAGTCTGTCTTGCCATCGAATTGAAGGCGGTCATATCGTCTCATTTTTCAAAGATTATTCACGCTCATTCAGAGATGGATTTAGCCGCTATTTAAAACAAATTCAAGATACTGAAGAAGAAAGAGTAAGGCGCTTGAGTCAAGATGCTGAAGGAATTAAAGAATTAAAACATGAGTATTCGCTTTTAATTAGTAGCCTATATCATGATGCTGCAAAGGAAGCCTTGGCAGGAAACTGGCGAGGAGTGATACCCACATGCTTGATCGGTGGTTCATCTGTGGATCTCTTTAGAAGATCTTTCGATCAGTGGGATCATGAGTTTGATTATTTTCACCCTCTAATGAAAAGTATTGTCCATGGAATGTATCCTAGTTCAATTCTTCTCGGGGGAAAGATCAAACGAAAGGCCCTGGGAAAAGCGCTTAAGGATACAGTAAATCAAAGTTTTGTTAGAGAGATGCTAGAGGATGATTATTATTCAGATGAATCAAGCCTAAGCTATTCTCCGCTTGTATTTTTTGAATTGAGTGATGGTGGACAAGGACATTTTAGTTTTGAAAGAGCAATGGATCAGTCGGGGCTGACACATTTTTTCGAAACTCAATTTCCGTGGTCTTACCATATTAGCCAAGAATTTAATTTTGAACTCGATGACCTAGAAAATAGAAAAGTGTATTTCTTTTTTGGGGAGCGCCTCGATGATAATGGTATTAAGCAGATTCTTAAACTCTTTATGAGCGGACAGAGAATTTTTATCGATATGCACGGTATTAGTGAGTCGGTAGTCAAAAAATTTGAATATTTTCTAGTTGAGAATGAAATAAAAAAAGAACAAGTTAATTATATTTCTCCAGTCCTTAAAGCTTCCTTAGGAGAAGGACTTATCATTACTTTTGATAGGTCTAAACTTGCCCAAACTTCATTAATCAAACGCAAAGGATTTTGGGATACGATGATAGGGTATCTTGATGTAAAGCATATGCTTATCGATTCAGATGCGGATGTTCAGTATTTTTGGATGAGAAGGGCTGCAAACTCCTTTGAGCTTAGCTACGAAGAAATTAGACGAGTGCATGTTTATAATCCAACAAGCTATAAAAAGAAAATGAGGTTTAAATCTACGACTGGTTTTGCATTCTTACGCTCAGTAGATGATCGACATGTTGAACTGAAATCAACTCCAATTGGAATTGAACTTATGTTACTTCCGGGTGGAAGTATTACCTTAGACTTTGGATATTTTGAGCCATGAAAAGAAACGAAGCTGTCTATTTGATTTATAGATTTGAAAATAATGATGAGTTTCTCAACCTAAGTTCACGTTATAAAGTGAGTTATTTTTTTACTGCAACAGGAGAGGTGACTCATGAGGATATCAAAAAAGTTCAAGGTGAGTTTTCTGAAGAAGACGAGTTAGAATTTAAAACAAAAGACGAACTTACTGAGTTTTCCTATCGCTTTATAGAAACTCATAATATTAGTTCAATCTATCTTTTGAATACCAATGACTTTAATATTGGGGTTGAGTCTAGTAATGACCTTATGAGTTTTAGACAAGTGTTTTCAAAATACGGATTAAAGATTGACCTTCATAAAGATAGTGGGGGAGGAATTTTTTATAAATTCTTCTAATCCTTTTTCTCTTCTTTTAGGTAATCTTTTTGATAAATATGCTCAATGACATGCCCATAAGTACTTACGTTTTCACGGCCTAAAAAATTATACATACTCGCAATTTTACCAACGGTAGGCTTTTCCAATCTCTCTTCAATACGTTTTAATAGTATGGCCGTCGCTTCAATCGCATTAGACTCATCTCGAAGGCTGTCGTCATCTCTGGCCAGTAAACTACTCCACTGACGACCGATATTTGTTGGTTGAGCGGAAGATCCGAGATATAGGGTGAAGGCGATAGAATCAAGTTTTGTTCTAAAATCACCTCGAACTGTTGACTCAAATACAAGAATGGCCTGCAGTAGTTTTCTATCTACATTGTAAGCATTGGAAAACTTTTCGATATCTGCCTCATAATAATGAAGCCTCTCTTTTGCTTTTTCTTCTTGTTCTGTTTGATCGAAGTATTGTTTATAGTCATCCAATTCATCG
>CATLVA010000187.1 GCA_950060715.1 uncultured Oligoflexia bacterium
ATTGGCAGATATATAATCATCAAAAGTCAGGAGACGAAGTTGCAGGGGACAGTGATACTTTGCCTGTTTCAGAGGCTCCTAAAAACGTAGTGGATACGGCGGTGAAGATTTCGAAGCTTGTTGGAAATGGACTGTATGGAGTCGATATTAAAGAGATCGATGGTGTTCCAATGGTCGTTGAGGTGAATGATAATCCAAGTATCGATGAAGGTGTAGAGGATCTTGTTCTCAAAGATAGACTATATGAAATGATTGCCGACGCTTTCTTAAAGCATTGAGAGATCATGGCCTAGCCGATCCCATAGCTTTTTTGCGACAGGACCAAAAGCTTGATTTTTAGATCTTATTAAAAATAGCGGAAGCCTCTTTTCGGTCAAAGACTTAGTTTGCAGTTCCTTAAGTTGATTTTTCTTTAGTTCTCGAGAGACACTTGTTGCTTCAAGATGTCCCCAGCCGAAACCATTTAGTATGAGTTCCTTTTTTATTAAATGGTCTGATACTGTCCATATTTTCTGATTTGAATCTATCTTGTTTGGCGGAGTCGAGTTTGAACTCCCTGAACTTTTTACTACAATTTGTGGAAATTTGGTGAGTTCAAAATTTTTTGCGTTTTTTTTCATTAGTTTAGAAGATATGACCGGAATGATTCGAACTTCACAGAGTTGAGTCATTTCTTTGTTGTGTTCTTGGCCAACAAAAGGAGTGATCGCCAGATTCACTTCGTTTGAATCAAGTTTTGCTTCAGACCCCGAAAGAACTTCAAAATTAAGTTCTATGCTGGTGGACTCTAGGTCTTCTTGAAAATTAGCTATAAGTGGCAGGATCACATCCAAGGGAGCTAAGTAGTCGATGGCAATTTTAAGTATTGGCTCGGTTCCCATATGTAATTCTTTGGCATAGGCCTGAAAACTTTCCACGTGATTTAATATTTCTTTTGCTTTTACGAGCAGACTTTCTCCGGCAGGAGTTAGGCTCACACGGTATCCACTTCTGTTTAGGAGTTCAATTCCTAGCTCCTCTTCTAAATTCTTAATACCGGTAGAAAGAGTCGGTTGAGTTCGATTGAGTACCTTCGATGCAGCATGGAGGCCACCTTGCTCTGCAATCGCTTTAAAAATTTCCAATTGATCTAAAGTCATATTTGAATTGGATCACGAGCTTGAATATTAGTAAAGAAAGTAAAAAAGTACGATAATTCTCTTTTCAAAAAGTAGATTCTGGGCTAGATAATGGGGTTAGGTCTCCTCCGGGTACCGTTCTGGTAACCTGCCTCGAATAGGAAAATCTTTGGATATTTTTATTTTTTGAGAACGTGGAGGTTTTTCATGAAGAACTTGGTATTGTTTACCTTTGTTTTAACTTTTTTCTATTCACAATCTATCTATGCACGAGTCTATAAAAATGTTTCTGTGGGAGAGTACAGAAGTGTCGTTACTGTTGCTAGTTATAAAGGAAGAACTTTTTTCGAATTGATGAAAGAGCAAATCTATCCGGCGCTTAATCATGAGTCTCAGTTCATGCAAAAATCGACTTATTTAGATGGAATTAAGATGGGGGAAGGGGTCGAAGTGTTACTCAATGCGGATGTCACTACCTTTCATGTGAAATATAAGGCCGATAGCGAAGATAAAGTGGAGCGATCAGGTAGAAGTTTTGGAGTTATAGGTCACGAGCAAGTAAAACTATATGTAGCAGACGCATCTTATATGCATTATCTTCGCTCTCTTGAGAAGCTTTTTCATCACTATAGTGCTGATGAAATAAATCTTTTTTATAAAGCAATTTTAAATACACTTGTTTATTGCGATGTTAGTGTTATTGATCAGCTAGATTTGGAAGGCAAAAAAGTTGCGGCAGATTTTATCGCCATTTATATTGCTGAACAGTACAGAAGATTAACGGCCACGAAAGGAAAGAGCCTAGGTCGTAAGCATCGATGGGATGACGCTCTTGTGCAGGTGACATTTTTAGCAGCTTTTCATTCAGGGCAAATAGAAAATACGATGTTTTATGAAGGTGTATTTTCAGAAACTGTATATCCTCAAAATGCTTGTCTCTATCGCAATTATAGTGCAACAGAACTAAGAGAAAATACGCAAAAGAGGCCTTCTCATCTTTATGACTACTGGCAATTCAGCACACGCTCAGAATGTCCGGGAAGAAGTGGTGTGAATTTGACGAGAAGAGATTTCGAAAAAATGGGAAAAGAAATAACTCATTTTCTTGTGGTAGAGCAAGAACTAGAATTTAAAGGTAAAAACTTCTTTAAGACAGCTACTGACCTGATTCTAAACGGCAAATTAAAAGATTCTGCTGAATTGCTAGATTTTCTAATGAAGTCTAGACTGAGAGCTCACGATATTACAGTGAGCTTAAAATGGAGTCGATAATTTGAACTATATTGAAGATAAAGTATTCACAAGTGTAGACCAAATTACATCAGAGCCTACGGAGTACATTGAGTGTATATTTGAAAGAATAGATTTCAATGGCTTTGATCTTTCAGCAAGTCGTTTTATTGATTGCCAATTCATCAGTTCAAACCTAAGTGGATGCTCGATAACTAGTTCAAGTTTTAGAGATTGTACTTTTATTGAAACAAAGCTCATGGGGATTAATTGGACGACTTGTAAAGGTGTTGCTGAATTAAAGTTTAATAATTGTGTTATGAATTTTTGTGTTTTTCAAACTATGAACATCAGTTTTTTTAATTTTATTGATTGCGAATTAAAAGAATGCGATTTTTCTGACGCTAGTTTGAAGAATGTAGATTTTACAGGCTCAAATCTCACAGGCAGCTTCTTTTCTAGAACGAATTTAGAAAAAACAAATTTTGAGCGTGCACATAATTACTCCTTTGATATTACTAATAATATGGTTAAGGACGCAAAATTCTCTTATCCGGAAGTCTTAGCGCTATTGGCTCCCTTTAAGATAAAAATCAACTCTTAACTTAATCCTAACTTTACCTTTTATAGGTTTTTTAGGAGATTCGGGGCGAAATAAATAACCAATCTCAATGATTAATTTAATGGAGATCAAAATGAAAACTATACTTACTTTACTACTTATACTGGCAGGACAAGTTCAAGCAGCAAACTGCTTTAAAGAAAAATGTGAATTCTCACCAACGGACTTAGCTACAGCTCAAGAGTTATCCCTGAAAACTTATGCTGTAGAGTTTTTAAATGTTATGTTGTTTGATTATGACGATAAGATTCTTAAGGTAAGTTACAGTGTTAATGGTGTCGTAAAAGAAAAATTATTGCAGGTGACAGAAAGAAGAATTTGGGACCGAGAGCAGACTTTGAAAGGCGAGTTAGTACTAGATAAAGTTGTATTTGAGGACGGTAGAGGATGTGATTCATTTGATGCTGTTGTGGCCACTCTTAGTTTTACCATAACAAAAGAGGGTAGCAATATTGGTTTTGATGAACTCTCATTAGAGGTAGAGCGTCATGAAAATTGGGATGTTTGTCATGGTAGTACTAATATAACTCCAATCTCTTATACAATTACTAAATAACATCAAATTATGGGTCATTTATTGGCCCATCTCTTCTTTTCTCTCTAGAATAGCTCGTAATTTAAATTCTTGGGAGAATCCAAAATGAAAGTTGTAATTATTGGTGCAAATAGAGGAATCGGCTTTGAACTAGCTAAGCAATACCGGGAAAAAGGCTATGACGTTGTAGCGACGTGTCGAAAAACCAACGATGCTCTTAAATCTTTGAAAGTAACTGTTGTAGAAGGAATCGATACTACAGAGGATTCACTTGTGGAAAGTTTGTCAGCAAAAATTCCTTTTGAGATGATTGATATACTTATTCATAGTGCTGGTATTTTACAGTCTGATAGGTTTCCTGAAATTGATTTGGATAATATGCGTCAGTCATTCGAGGTAAACACTTTAGGTCCTCTTAGGACAGCGTTAGCCCTCAAAAATAAATTAAAGTCAGGCTCAAAATTTGGAATTATTACTTCTCGAGTCGGTTCGATTGGCGATAATTCAAGTTCAAATAATTATGCTTATAGAACCTCTAAAACTGCGGTCAATATGGTCGGAAAATGTTTATCTCTTGATTTAAAAGATCAAGGGATTGCTGTCGCACTTCTTCATCCGGGGTATGTTAAAACAGACATGACGGGGCATAATGGCTTGATTGAGCCTTCAGAATCTGCTGAGGGTCTGATTCTTCGAATGGAAGAGTTGTCGTTGGAAACTTCAGGAATATTCATCCATACAAGTGGAGAAACTCTGACGTGGTAAAAAATATTCTTGTTTTGGGGGTGATCCCGATATTTGTTTCTGCAGCGAAAACTTTTTGCTTTGAAGATGACCAAAGAGTTTCATCAAAAGAAGACGAAGTTGGGCGCATTTTGCCATCGAAAACGGGAAGAATAGGTCGCAGAAGAAGCGCTACTGTATGTACGGCCACTTTAATCTCTGAAGCTTGCGCCTTAACTGCCGGTCATTGCGTAAAGCACTTAAAGTATGTGCAATTCAACGTCCCCTTATCTAATGCCAACCGAACGATAAATCATTCGGCTCCAAGTGACATATATCTGGTCGATAAAG
>CATLVA010000188.1 GCA_950060715.1 uncultured Oligoflexia bacterium
AATGTACGAGAGACCCTCGGAATTGTTGATCGAGCTTTTATTATGAGCGCAGGAGAGTTGTTGGTGAGTGGAACGCCGGATGAGATTGTTGAATCTGAAACGGCTAGAAAGTTCTATCTCGGTGAAGAATTTAAACTATGAGTCTGACGGTCTAGACAAAAAATCAAAGTTCATGGATGGCATACAAATTGGAGTAGTTATATGGCTCAAAAGATGTCATTAAATCTGAAGCAATCTCAAAGTTTGATGATGACGCCTCAGTTGCAGCAGGCGATCAAACTTCTGACTCTTACCCATTTGGAGATGACTAATGTTATCGCTAAAGAGATGGTAGAAAACCCGATGCTAGAAGAAGTCGGTGGAGAGTCCAGTCGAGAAGAAGTGATGGCCAACTCCAAAGAGACGCAGGAGAAAAGCTCTGACGATTTCTCTGGTCCAGATATCATTGATAATTCAAAAGATAATTTCGAGTGGGATAAATACGTTGATTCGTTCAACAGTACATCATCCACTCCTCATACTAAGGAAATCAAAACAAAAGACGATGCTCCTAACTATGAGAATATGATCTCGAAAGGCCGAAACCTTCAAGAACACCTTGAGTGGCAATTGAAGATGGAACACTTAACTGAAGAAGAGTGGACCTTTGCTAATCTGATTATTCATAATTTAAATGAGGAAGGTTACCTAGATGAAAACCTAGAAGAGCTTCTTGGTCAAAGTGAACTAGACCGAGAGGATGCATTAGAGCTTTTATCTATGATTCAAAATCTTGATCCTGTTGGATGTGCTTGTACCGGTTTACAAGAATGTCTTTTGGTTCAGGCTAGAGCACTTGAAGTACCTGTACCTTTAGTCGAGCTTTTAATTAAAAACCATTTAGATGACCTAATCAAAAAAGACTATAAAGAAATTGAAAAACAAACTGGTGTTGATACTGATGTGATTAAAGATGCTGAGCTAATTCTTCACTCTTTTAATCCAAAACCTGGACGTTTAATTAGTCCGGAAGAAGTTCAGTATGTTGTTCCTGATGTTTATGTAAAAGAAATTGGTGGTGAGTTTCAAGTACACTTGAACGATGAAGGTGTACCAACTCTAAAGGTTTCTACTTTATATAAAAACCTGATTAAAAAAGGTAAAGCTGCTGGAGAAGACACAGAAACTTCTGACTATATCCAAGATAAACTACGTGCAGCTCTATGGTTAATAAAATCTATTGAGAATCGTCAGAAAACAATTGAGAAAGTTGCGAATGCAATTGTTCGTAACCAACCAGAGTTCTTTAAAAAGGGTGCAGCTCATTTAAAGCCGATGATTCTAAAAGATATTGCCAATGAGATTGGAGTCTCTGAATCAACCGTATCAAGGGTTACCAAAGGGAAGTACATGTACACACCTCTTGGAACTTTTGAACTAAAGTATTTCTTCAATGCCGGTATTGGTGGGAAGAACGGTGGGATTGATATCGCATCTGAAAGTCTTAAACTCAAGATTAAAGAGTTAATCGACAATGAAGATAGCAAGAGACCTTTATCTGATCAAAAGATTGCAGATCTTCTTAGTCGGTCAGATATTAAGGTGGCAAGACGTACCGTCGCCAAGTATCGAGAATCAATGAATATTTTACCTTCCTCGAAAAGAAAGGAGAAATAAGAAAAAATCATTAATTGGAAGGACAGTTTTAGACGATAATAAGAGTACAAACTTGAAAAGCAAAAGAGGCAAAATTTATGAAAATCGTTAGCTCATTTAAACACTTGGATCACACTCCAGCTCTAGACGACAAAATCAAATCGAAATCTCAAAAACTAAAGAAGTATTTCGAAGGTAATTTTGAAGTTCATTGGACGTGTTATGTTCGAGATGATGGCGCTCAATGTGCAGATATAAAACTTCTAGGGCCTAGTTTTGAGTACCATGCTCAAGCTCACTCTGAGAAACTATACAAGACTCTTGATATCGCGATCAATAAGATTGAGAAACAAGTTAGTAAGAAAAAAGACAAATGGAAAAATCATATTTCTAGAAAACACCTTGAAACGGTTAAGGACCAACAAAAAGCGCAAGCTGAGTGGGACGAAGATTTCTGGGAAGGAAAAGATATCGATAAAGATATTGCTTAATATATGGCCCGGCTTTGACCGGGCTTTTTTATATGCTTAAAGTTCTTTTATTCATTTCAATTCAAATTGTATCCAATCTAGCACTCGCCCAAGACGTGCTCTTTGTTCTCTATGATGCTGGGGAAACTAAAGGGATGCAAAACCTGATTGAGCACTACAACCAAACTGGTGTGGATGTGAAGGTTCTAACTTTTGGGACAGCAGCTGAGGTATACCAGGGCGCTAACAAGGTAGAGTTAAATAAAATCCTGGGCGAAGAGGTTGTGGTCAAGAAGCTTTGGCGTCGTGATCAAACAATAGAGCCTAAGCATATTGAAATTCTCAAAAATAAATTTCAACCCAAGGTTTTGATTACCGGAACCGTCAGTGCTCTTCAAAAACAAGTCGCAACAGAATTAGATGTGGCCACTCTAAGAGCTGGCTTTTTTGATGCCTTCTCTAGAGTTTCTGAAAAACATCCAATTAAAGACTTTACTTCTGTTTTAGATGAAGTTTGGATCCCCTCGAAGCTTCAAGAAGATGAATTTAAAAAACTAAGTTTTAAAAAAGTTAAGGTGACTGGGCATGGGAGCCTTAATGATTGGCAGGTGAGATTGTCTACAAAAGAGAAGGCTCAGATTACCAGTGTCTTGAGACTTGATCAGAAAAAGCCAACCATAACCTATATTGGAGGATATGGTGAGAGCTATGAAAAGGGCTTGCGCTACTTCTTAAAGTCTATTGATTCCTCCCAAGATTATAATATTGTGATCTCGCTGCATCCTAAAGTCGACGGGACTGTTGAAGCAAAAATCTTAGAGGAAATGGGAAAAAGAGAAGTGATCATCGCGCCTAAATATATTCCCACGCAAAAGATCACTGCATTGAGTGAGTTTGTGATCACTCAAAATTCAACTGTTGGCGTACAGGTGTTAGTTCAAGAAAAAAACGTTATCTATTTTCATTTGAACACTCGTTATAAAAATATTGCCATTGAAAATGGAGCTGCATTTCAGACGGCCAATCCTAAAGCTCTAAATGAATATTTAAAAAACCCACCAAAAGTTGAAATAAAGAATTTGGGAATTCCGCAGAACTCATTAGAGTCTTTTTTACGAGGTTTGCCTGAAGGGCTTAACCAGGCCAATTTTTGTTCACAAGCATTTCAATTAAAGAAAGTCTGAAGTCGTAAGCTTTAGAGCTTCGGGACAAAAACGACCATATTCGTACCAAGCATAGTTATTCCAAGCAATATGATAGCTCTCTAAATACTTTGCTCTAAAGGCATAGAAGTTTTCTACTCCAATCTTATTAATAAGCTCTACCGCTTTCATTTGATTTTCAAAAACCTCATGAACAACCGCTGGCTCACAGGTATAAACCGTATCTGTGAGAAAATCGAAAAATTCACCATACTGAACAAGGTCAAACTCATTCTTCTCAATGGCAGGTTGAGCTTTCTTTAAAAGCATAAGCGCTGTTTTATGAACATCTTTGGCGTCTAGAAAACCTAAAAAATGACTCTTTTTTTCTTTGAAAAAATCATAAGCATCAAGATAATTGATTTTTAGCGGAGGAGCGATATTGTCCAAAAACTTCTGGCTCGTTTCCTCTGAAGCACCCGCTGTTAAGGCGAATAAAAGAATAAATGCGCTTATTAGCTGTTTCATATTGCTCAAATTTTAGCATATTAGGATTGCAAGTTTTAGGAGCGTTGGAAAAACTTTAAGGGGTGTTAGCTTTTTTGACACTTAATTTGGCCGTTCAATTTTTATCTAATTTATGTATACAGCGTATTGGCCTATGATAGGTAAATGAAGCGATTTTCTAAAAACGATATTGAGGCTTTTGAGAGCCGCTACCGCGCCAATTTTGTGAACTCTCTCTCTGGAGCTAAGGCGCTGCAATTGGTGGGGACTAAGGACTCTAACGGACAGGAGAATTTGTCTATCATAAACTCAGCTCACCATATCGGAGCGAACCCACCTCTTATGGGGTATATCCAAAGACCACATACGGTGGAAAAGCACACTTACGAAAATATCAAAGATACCGGTTTTTATACTTTTTCAAATGTGCTGGTAGCAGATCAAGAAAAGGCTCATCAGACATCAGCGAAGTTTGATAAGTCAGAAAGTGAATTTAATGAGTGCGGATTTGAGGTTTCTTATACCGAAAATGGCACACCTTATGTTCAAGGTGCGAGCTTGGTTATTGAGCTGCGCTTTGTAAATGAATATGAAATTAAAGAGAACGAAACCTTTCATGTGATAGGAGAAATTCAAGCGGTTTATCTCGATCCTAAATTTATCTTTGATGATGGAACTATTGATTTAGTAGGACTTGGCTCCATGGCCGGGGTAGGGCTTAATGGTTATGTGGAGCTTAAAGGACTAAGTCGTTACGCCTACGCTAAGCCTCATAAAAAAGTAGAGAAGCTATGAATGTAGAAAC
>CATLVA010000189.1 GCA_950060715.1 uncultured Oligoflexia bacterium
GGCCACAATTTGGTTGCGATACTCGTTATTTCCGTATTTATGAATGCCTAGAACCCCTTCATATTCCACATAATTATCCGGTTCTGTCTTTTCTAAAAATTCGAAAATAGACGCTAAGGTGTAATTCTTAGAGAAGATTTTTTTTAAGAGAACACTAAGTGCTTCGACAGCAACCGCTTTTTTTGCATCATATTCTTTGCCTTTTTCATAATAAATCGCAACCATTTCGCTATAGATTTGATCAACAATCTCCTTGCTAAAAACTTCGTGAAAGACTTTTGATAAACGAGGATGGATATGCTTAATTAAACTATTAGTATAAGCTTCCTCTCCATTATAATTCCAAGTAAAGCCATCCAAGTCATAATACATCTGATCAATAGATGCTAAGCATTTTTCTTGATCAAACTGTGGCCCTGGATTGTGATTTGTTTCCGTAAAACTCATCGCGTTTTCACTCATGATGATAGAGCATACAGCAGTATTAGATTCACCTTTTATCATTTCTAAGATTTTTCTCAGGGTTTCTTCTTGTTCTTGAGAGTAGAAACTATTGAGGTTTAAACTGACCGAGTTTATATAATCCAGTCTAATTTTTTCTAGTAATTTTGCATGGACATTAAGGCTTTCGATTTTCTCTTTTAAAGCTTGTCCAAAGCGATCAAAGAGCCTCTCCCACTCAGGGTTTCTCTCGGTGATGGTGTAGGAAAAAGTCGGAAGCTTAAAGGTATAAAATGGAATTTCATTGGTATTCAAACACTCCATTACAACTTCTTCATTCGTTAGCGAGCTACAGTTAAATACCTCTTTTAAAGTCGTATCTAGGTTTTCAAGAGACTTTTTAATAAACTGCTTTTCATTAATCTCTTTTTTAAAAAAACTATAGGCCAGATCGAGGTCATTAAACTCAATATAATGATTAAGAACGCCTACTTCATCTCCCTCAATGGCGTTGGAAGCAAACTGAGCATAAGAATTAAGGCTTAAAAATGATATTAAAATCAAAATGAGTTGAATCATAAATCTCTCCTGAACCAAGATTGTAATTCCGAGTATTTGAGTCTGTCAAAAATACTAACAGGCCTGTAAATACTTCTATTAACCCTTTAGAATCTGGAAAGAAAGTCTACAATTAACGCATGAAGGCATTATTTCTATTTATTATAAGTTTTTCGGCTCTAGCTCAATCACCCGTAGTGACACCCTCAATCCGTGTTAACTATGAATCCAAAGAGGACCTCAAGTCTGACCTTACCAAAGTGTTAGACGAAAGAAGCGTCAGTGATATTTTTGATCGCGTGGACAATATGAAAGTAGAAGTCATGCTTTTAAATGACTACAATTTCACAGATCCAAATTCCCCTGAAATTGAAAAATTAAATGATGATATCGGGAGAACTCACGGTTTGAGAATGACTGTCTATAAGAATATCGCCCCTCTACTTGATGGTAGTGACAAATATTTTGTGAGCTTTAGTTATGAATCAAATCTTCACACCAATATCCCAGATGATGTTCCTAGACCGATTGATTTCTACTCTATTGGATATGAGAACGAGCGTGGATTTTGGCAGGTAGATGTTTATTTTAAAGAAGAAAATATCCTGCGTATGATGGTAGGTAAAATGAAAACTGGAAACGCCATGTACTACCAAGCAGGTGTTGGCTACCAGGAAATAAACTCAGAAGACAATAGCAGAGGTTTTTTACTCTCCAGTGTCGCCCAACAAGCATGGCTTCATAAAGGTGTGAATAATATATTTGGAAGAGAATTTCGTGAATATAAATACCTTGAGTCTGGAAGAAATCAAAGAAGCATGACCCTTGAAGGTGAAATTGGATATGATAAAACTCTTTATCAAACTAAGAACTCCAGAAGCTTTATGCGTACCGGAGTGGATGCTCGTTTAAGTGGAATTGATGGCGCAAGTTTTGTAGGAACCTATATTCAGTTTGGGCAAGATTATGACCCAAGCGGATATCTACCTGCAGTTCGCGTGGCCGGAGGAATTCATTACAAACGTTTTGCCAATGAAGAATATAAAGAAGCAAGTATCGAAGCCGCACTTGCAGGAGAGCATGCTGCTTTAAAATTTCGATATGTCCTACCCTTTGACCATGATCCGAGTTATTTGAATGTGCTCCCTATGGAATTTGAACATAGAATAGATCAGAGACCGGATATCGAGCCTCTCATTGAGCTTATAATCGAGGGAAGACTTTAGCTTAATATTTCTTAAGAAAACAGCTTAACTTTTTTCCACTTCCACCGAAAAGTATATCTGTGGAAATAGAATTTTATAAAAAACTCAAAAAATCGCTTATTTTAATGATCTGTGTAATCACTGCGATTTCGATTTATGTGAGCCAATATCACGGTTATCAAGAAGCTTATATCTTCGGAGGCATCGTGGTGGTCGCAAACTTAATTCGACTATTCCTTTCTAAACGTGCTTCTGAAAATCCGGAGTATGCTGGAGCAGAGGCCCTCTTTCGAAATTTTCAAGCAGTGGTGCTTGGGCTCTACCCAGTATTTCTTTTTCATACCAATCAAAGAACATTAATAATCATTAGCTACCTTCTTGTTTGTACGGTCGCTTCAGGTGTCATCACCTTGTACTCCGAAAAAGCAAAAGATGGCTTTCGCTATATCGCTTCGCTAAGTTTACCTATCATTCTTTGGACCGCCGTTTTTGGACAAACCGAAGATCGATTCGTGGCATTTTTTATCTGTTTCTACTTGGCAGGTTTAGTGATTAACCTTCGGGATATGGCCAAAGTACAAAACAATTTAAAAGAATCTAGAAAGACTGCCATGCAGCTGGCGCAAACAAAATCTGAATTTCTGGCCGTCATGTCTCATGAAGTGAGGACACCATTAAATGGTCTCCTAGGTATGGTTCAATTTTTAAAAGATTCAGAATTAACAGAGCAACAAAAAGAATATATCGAATCAGCTGAAAGCTGTGCTGATAGTTTGCAAATAGTTTTAAACGATATCCTCAATTTTTCAAAAATGGACGCTGGTAAAGTTAAAGTTGACCAGATGATTTTCTCACCACGGGATTTATTTAGAGATATAGAAACTCTTTTTGGAGCGATGGCAGCAAATAATGGAATCATTCTAAGCTTCGACCTAGAAGGGGGAATTCCATCTCATTTAGTCGGGGACCAAAATCGAATCCGCCAGGTTCTTTCAAATCTTCTCAGCAATGCTATTAAGTTTACAGATATCGGAGGCCGTGTCGCAGTAAGAGCAAGAGTCGAAGAATCACAATTTCAATTTTTTGTTTCTGATACAGGTATTGGTCTCGACGAAGAACAAATGAATAATCTGTTCAAACCTTTCTCGCAAATGGATATGTCTATTACTAGAAAGTACGGTGGTACTGGTTTAGGACTTTCTATATGCAAAGGCCTAGTAGAACTGATGGAAGGTCAGATAAAAGTAGACAGTATGATTAATAAAGGGACTCGCTTTAGTGTGTACCTTCCACTTATAGAAGCCTGCCCTATCGTAACTAAAGACAATAAAGAAGTAGAGATCAATGAGCAATTTGCTAATTTCTATCCACATACAATTCTTTTAGCAGAAGATAACCTCATCAACCAAAAAGTTGCTGTGAAAAACTTAGAGCGCTTGGGTTATGATGTTGATGTGGCCAACAACGGAGTTGAAGCAGTAGAGCTCGCCATGAAAAAGGAATACACCCTTATCATCATGGATATGCAAATGCCGAAACTTGATGGAATAAGTGCAACAAGAATACTCACGAAAAATCCCAACTGTCCCCCTATCGTGGCGTTCAGTGCAAATATTCTCGATCAAGATCGCGAAAAATGTTTTGAAGCAGGAATGGTGGAATTTCTTCCTAAGCCGCTTGATCGACAAGAACTCATTCGCGTCCTTAAGACCTTTTCTCAACTAACAGAAAACGCAGCTTAATAGTAGGTTTTAAAATGACCATACCTCTGAGTTGCCCCAGGGGCATGGTCAGTTCTTAGCCTTCTTATAGTCCTTGGAACGAGTGCAGGCGTTGGGAGGAACAATATTGGGAGAAATATTTGTTTGATAATGTGGGGAATGTTCCAAGAACTCATTCTTGCTCCTTTTGATGTTAAAACCTTAACAGGCCCAAAAACGGGTTGTATCAACTTCAAGTCAGAAGAATGTCAATTCATAAGACTTGTCGCATTAATTAATTACTGTTTATAATGCCTTATGAAGTTTTCAGCCGTATTTTTTGACCTAGATGGAACCCTAATCGACTCTAAGCTCGATTTCGATGCCATGAGAAGGGATTTAAACTTTCCTAAAGGTGTCCCTATTCTAGAAGAAATCGAAAAGCTCACAGACAAAGCAGAAATTGAAAAATCGATGGAGATCGTTCACCAACACGAACTGATTGGAGCTCAAAACTCCAAGCTCATAGAAGGAGTCTCAGAGGTACTGGCCTATCTTCATGAAAACGATATCCCTACAGGAATCCTCACTCGTAACTCCAGAGTCTGTACCGAGCTTATGCTCTCGAAACATAAA
>CATLVA010000190.1 GCA_950060715.1 uncultured Oligoflexia bacterium
TATTATTAAAAAATATTAAGGAAGAAAAATGAGTGAACAAGACGTAAAACAAATTGTTTTAGACATTATTGCAGACGTAGCACCTGATGAGGATTTAGCAGATCTTGATGGTGCGGTAAGTTTAAGAGACCAATTAGACCTAGATTCTATGGATTTTTTAGACATCGTTATGGAACTTAGAAAAAGACATAAGGTTGAAGTACCTTCTGAAGATTATCCAAGACTGGCAACTTTGAATAGTTGTGTTGAGTACTTAAGTCCAAAATTTGCTTAATGAAATATGATGCTATCATCATCGGCGCAGGGATGTCAGGGCTTGCCGCTGGCATCCGACTTGCGATGTTTGATAAAAAAGTTCTTATTGTAGAAAAACACTCGATTCCTGGTGGTTTAAATTCCTATTATCGCAGACGTATACCTAGCACTAAGGAACTTGTAGAGTTCGATGTTGGATTACACGCTCTTACGAATTTCGCTCATAGGGCCGAGAAAGGAAGACCATTTACAAAACTTTTAAAGCAGCTAAGAATTCCTTACGATGCCTTTGAATTAAAACAGCAAACGACCTCAAAAATTCAATTCGCATCTGCAAGCCTAAGATTTTCTAATGAAGCAGATTTCTTTTTGTCTGAAATTGAAAAGACTTTTCCTAAAGAAATTGATTCTTTTAGAAAATTCCACCAATTTGTACTGGACTATAATGAAACGGATTTAAATGCAGAGTATATCTCAGCGAGAAGTATCCTTGATCAGTATTTCAAGGAAGATCTTCTTAAAGAAATGCTCATCGCTCCTTTACTGATATACGGTTCGGCCTGGGAGCATGATATGGATTTTTCTCAATTCGTTATTATGTATAAAGCACTTTACGTGGAGGGGTTTTCAAGACCTGTAGGTGGAGTTCGAACGATTTTAAAACTTTTAACTGATAGGTATGAACAGTTAGGCGGAGAGTTAAGGTATAGAACTCAAGTTGAAAAAATTGAGACTTCGGATCGTGTGCAAGGAATTCTGACTTCAAAAGGTGAATTTATCGCTAGTGACAAGGTTTTCTCTTCAATGGGTCTTCCTGAAACTTATCAGGCCCTGGAAAGTGATTTGTCTGCTCCCGTGGGTAAGCTTTCTTTTTGCGAATCGATCTTTGTTACGAAAGACAAATCTCATTTAGATTCAATTGAGGATACAATTGTGTTCTTCAATAAAACTGACAAGTATCTTTATCGCAAACCAGAAAATATTTATGATAATTCCTCTGCCGTTTTTTGTCTTCCCGATAATTATGAAAGAGATACGAGGTCTGGGTACGGAACCATAAGAGTAACCTATATGGCCGACTATGCTCAATGGATAGATAAAGAAGAGCCTTTGTACAAAGACTTTAAGCAAAAACTTGCTCAAGATGCAAAAGAATTAAGTTCATTTTTGATGGGGACACGACCTGAAATTTTGCTAGAAGATGTTTTCACTCCTAGAACAATTAAAAAATATACGAATCACATTGAGGGCACTGTCTATGGTTCTACTCAGAAAAATAAAAATGGTAAAACATCAGTTGAGGGTCTTTATATTATTGGGACAGATCAAGGTTTTTTAGGAATCGTTGGATCAATGCTCAGTGGAATCTCTATGGCAAATATACATGGATTAATGAATGATTGAATTTCAAAATAGTTTTCTTAGAGCAATTTCAATGGTTGAGCCCGAGCGCTTTATTTCTTCTGACGAAATAGAAAATGACTTAAGAGTTGTGTATGAAAAATTGAAGCTTCCTTTTGGAAGAATTGAGATGCAAACTGGGGTTCAAACTCGAGGTGTTTATCCAGATGCGCTTCCTAGCCAGATCGCAATAGGTGCAGCAAAAAATCTATTTTCTGAAAATGAGGTAGTTCCTGAAGAAATCGACTTACTGATTTATTGTGGTGTCTGCCGAGACTATTTAGAACCTTCTACCGCCAGTTCAATACATTATAAACTCGGTCTAAGGCCCGATTGCGCTTCTTTTGATTTAAGCAATGCTTGTTTGGGGGTCGTGAACGCCATGACATTTGCGGCGAATATGCTTGAGACTGGAAAATATAAGAATATTCTTCTTGTGACAGGCGAGAATTCTTTTCCTCTTTTAAAGAAAACACTATCGGTTATTAAAGATGACGAAACGTTAACGAGAAAAACAATTAAGAAATTTTTTGCCAATTTCACCATTGGTAGCGCCGGAGTTGCTTTAGTTATTTCTAGTGAGAAGGGAATTGCTGAATTAAAAAAATATAATGCTCTTTCAAATACCTCGACTTATGAATTATGCCAAGGTGGAGGAAGTACTGAAGAGCTGACAATGGAGACAGATAGTGAGCTTCTCATGCAAGAGGGGATCAAACTCGCCCGTATGACTTGGGAGCCCTTTGCAAGCGAGATATTTGACCATTATATATGTCATCAAGTAGGGATTCATCACCGAAATTTTCTCTATGACAGTCTTGGACTTGATTTGAACAAGGATACAACCACCTTTGATAAGTACGGGAACACTGGCTCAGCAGCGCTTCCTTTAACATTGTTAAAAGCAATCCCCAAATTTAAAGCTGGGGATAAGATAGCTCTATTAGGAATCGGTAGTGGATTGCATACCACAGCGATGGAGATGAGATGGATTTAAAGAAACTAGGTTACGATTTTAGCTCTCAGTATTTCAATATTGATGGTCATAATCTTCACTATATTGATGAGGGAGCCGGAGAAGTGATTGTTATGCTTCATGGTAATCCCACATGGTCATTTTATTATAGAAACCTGATACAGCATTTTTCTAAAACTCATCGAGTGATTGTTCCCGATCATATGGGCTGTGGCCTTTCTGATAAGCCACAGGATTATAATTACAGTCTTAATCGTAGAGTCTCAGATGTTGAGAAATTATTAAAATTTTTAGGTGTAGAGCGTTTTAAACTTATTGTACATGATTGGGGCGGGGCGATTGGTTTTGGTCTTGCAACCTTAACTGATATGAAAGCAGATAAAATTGTTATTACTAACACTGCAGCTTTCACTAGCGATTATATCCCTTGGCAAATTAATATTGTTAAGAAAAAGCCATTAGGTCCTTTTTTAGTAAAATATTTCAATGGGTTTTGCTGGCCGGCCACATTTATGACGACGGTGAAAAAACTTCCTCGCTTTGTTAAACAAGCATATCTTATGCCGTATAAAAAACTGAGTGATAGAGTGGCCATTAATCAATTCGTTCAGGATATACCAATGTCCAAAGAGCATAAAAGTTATAAAACTCTAAAAGAGATTGAAGAGAGACTTAAAGATCTAGACTCAGAAAAACTCATATTATGGGGGAAAAAAGATTTCTGTTTTAATGATTATTTCCTCAATAGGTGGAAAGATATTTATCCTGAGTCAAAATTTGTAGAATATGAAGATGCCGGTCATTATCTGTTTGAAGATAAAAGTGCCGGAACAATCGGTGAGATTGAAAGGTTTTTTGTTTCATGAAGAATGTATCTGAGTTTATTCAGGAAAACGCGAAGAAATTCCCCAAGAAAACATCGATCTCATTTGAGTCACGTAGCTATAGCTTCTTAGAACTGGATGAGAAGATAAATCAATTCTGTCATAAATTTAAAGAGCTGGGAGTTAAACCTCAAGATAAAGTTTTATTTTTTGTTAAACCAAATTTAGATTTTGCGGCGATAACATTTGCTCTTTTTAGGCTTGGTGCTATCACTGTTTTTATCGACCCTGGTATGAAGAGAGAGTATTTTTTAAATGCGATTGAAGAAGTAAAACCGGACGTGTTGGTTGGGATTCCAAAAGTTCATTTTTTGACCAAAATGAAGGCCCATTATTTTTCCAATATAAGAATTTTTATTCAAGTCGGAAAAGTTCCATTTTTAGCTGAGAGTTTATATAAGGGTCTAAAAAAACTTCCAAAAACCTATGAAACTTATCAGCCAAAAGCGGGTGAACTCGCTGCAATTCTTTATACTTCTGGAGGGACTGGCGCTCCCAAGGGAGTAGAATATACTCATGATATCTTTATCAATCAAACGAATATGTTACGGGAAACATTTTCGCTCACGGAGTCCGATACAGATATTCCTGGTTTTGCTTTGTTTTCTTTTTTCTCCCTGGCCATAGGGATGAGGAGTCATGTCCCAAGGATTGATGTGAGTAAACCTTCACTCGTAGATCCTGAAGCCTTATTTGCGGATATAAAGCAATCTAATGCAAGCTTTTTGGCCGGTTCACCAGCTATTTGGGATAAGCTAGCTGACTATTGTTTGCAGAATAGACTGAAGCTTGATTCAGTTAAGCATGTGGTAATGTTCGGGGCACCTGTCGATATAAAACTTCATGAAAAGTTTGCTCAAATATTAACCGAGGGGACGACCTACACACCATATGGTGCTACAGAGTGCCTTCCAGTAGCCTGTATCTCTGGCAGAGAAATTTTAAAATTTCACAAAAGGGATTTTCTCGATGGAAGAGGAATATGTGTTGGGAAGCCAATTGGTGGTGTTGAAGT